>CADBOX010000176.1 GCA_902796415.1 uncultured Lachnospiraceae bacterium | reverse complement strand
TTATCAACGGGTATAAGTTTTGCCCTCAAAACGAGCCACTTCCGTATCAAGGTCATCCTTCACCATGACCTCATAATAATTCAGGCTCCGCCCCGGTTTTATACATTTTGCTTCCGCAATAAGCCAGCTGCCTTTGGCCGGCTTCATATATAGGATAGATCCATCGATGGACACCGTATCACAGTTCTCCCGATAGCCGTTGGCAGCTACTGCCATACAAAAATCAGCCAACGTGAAGATTGCACCTCCCATCACGATCCCGGCGGCATTCCTGTGAACCTTCTCCAATTTCAACCTGCATCTGGCATAGCGGACATCCGCTGCATCAATGATTGCTCCGGCAGCTTCCGTGGCAAACCGGTCTTCTTTAAATATTTCCCTTATCTCCTCCAAAGTGTGCAGACATTCCATTTCTTCCCTTCCTTTCCAGACTTCTCCCGTTTTGATCAAAGACATTTCAGAGTCTTTGTATAAAGTCTATTTATATAATAGCATACCATAAACCCGTCAATTTGTAACTAATCAGGCTTTTTATCCCGGAACATTTATGCAAATGTTACCAAATTTACTTATGTTTGTAAAAAGGTATTGTCAGTAAAAATTTCCTCTGATATTATAATCATAAATATCATTTCATATGTAATATTTAGCATTTCGTATGATAGTTTTATTTTCTTTTAAAAATAATTAATCATACCAAAACGAAAAAGGAGGAACACATGGAGATCCGCAAATTCAAAAAAGTACTGGTAGCAAACCGAGGAGAGATCGCCCTGCGTGTATTCCGTGCTCTCAATGAGCTGGGGATTACTTCCGTGGCTATCTACTCAAAAGAAGACAAATACGGCCTGTTCCGTTCCCGCGCCGATGAGGCTTATCAGCTGGATCCTACAAAGGGCCCGGTAGATGCTTATCTGGACATTCCAACCATCATCAACATTGCAAAAGAACGTAAGGTAGATGCGATCCATCCGGGTTACGGATTCCTTTCGGAGAACCCTGATTTCGTAAGAGCCTGTGAGGCGGCCGGCATTACTTTTATCGGACCCAGCGCTGAGTTAATGGAGCGTATGGGAGACAAGATCTCCGCCAAAAAAGTAGCCATTGATGCGGATGTCCCCATCATCCCAGGCGTGGAGAAGCCCGTTGATACTGCAGAAGAAGCCAACAAGATTGCGAAAGAGATTGGCTATCCGGTTATGCTTAAGGCCAGCAACGGCGGCGGCGGCCGTGGTATGAGAATCGTCAACTCCGAGGAGGAGATGGAGAAGGAATTTAATGAAGCTGCCAAAGAATCCCGAAAAGCTTTTGGAAAAGCCATCATCTTTGTTGAGAAATACCTTCGCAGCCCCAAACATATCGAAGTGCAGATTCTGGGAGATAACTATGGCAATATCGTACATCTCTATGACAGGGACTGCTCCGTCCAGCGCCGTCATCAGAAAGTGGTGGAATACGCTCCTGCTTTCTCCATCCCTCAGAGTGTCAGGGAGAAGATGTTCGACTCCTCCAAACGTCTTGCCAGCTACGTGGGTTACCGTAACGCCGGTACCCTTGAGTTCCTGGTAGACGCTGATTTTAATCCATATTTTATCGAAATGAACCCCCGTGTTCAGGTAGAGCATACCTGTACCGAAATGGTAACCGATATCGACATCGTGGTAAGCCAGATTCTGATCGCAGAAGGATATGCCTTGAACAGCAAGAGGATGCACATCTACTCCCAGAATGATATCCACTGCAATGGATATGCCCTTCAGACCCGTATCACCACAGAGGATCCGGCAAACCAGTTCGTGCCGGATTACGGTCAGATCGATCTCTATCGTTCTGCCAATGGTAACGGTGTTCGTCTGGATGGCGGAAATGCCTATGAAGGCGCTCAGATCACCCCATACTATGACAGTCTTCTGGTAAAGGCCATCACTCATGACCGTACTTTCGAAGACACCATCCGCAAATCCCTCCGTGTGCTGAAAGAGTTCCAGATCCACGGTGTAAAGACAAATATACCTTTCCTGATCAATGTGCTGACTAACGAAACCTTCCAGGAAGGCCGTGCATTCACCACATTTATCGAGGAGACTCCGGAGCTTTTCACTTTCCACAACCGTCAGGACCGTGAGACCGCTGTGCTGGAGTTCTTATCCAACAAAATGGTTAACGTCAACCCCGGTCCCAAGCCTGAATTCCAGGATCGTATCGTTCCGGAAATCGATGAAAGCGTTAAAATCTGGGGTTCCAAAGATGAATTCAAAAAGCTGGGTGCCAGAGATTTTACCCAGAAGATTTTGAAAGAGAAAAAGTTATATATCACAGACACTACTATGAGGGATGCGCAGCAGTCTCTGATGGCAACCCGTATGAGAACAAAGGATATCGTCGGCGCCGCAAAAGCCGCAAACCAGTTCCTGGCAAATGCATTCTCCGTGGAAGCCTGGGGCGGAGCTACCTACGATACCGCTTACCGTTTCCTGAAAGAGTCACCATGGACCAGGCTGGAATATCTGAAAGACCGTATGCCCAACACCCTGATTCAGATGCTGTTGCGGGCTTCCAACGCAGTCGGATACAGCAACTATCCGGACAACGTAGTGAAAACTTTCATCAAAGTAGCAGCCAGAAACGGCATCGATGTCTTCCGTATCTTTGACAGTCTCAACTGGGTGGAAAATATGAAGATGCCCATCGAAGAAGCATTAAAGACCGGAAAGATCGTCGAAGGTGCCCTCTGTTATACCGGAGATATCCTGAGCCCGAATGAGAAAAAATATACACTGGATTATTATGTGAGGAAGGCAAAAGAACTGGAATCCCTGGGTATCCATACCCTGGCTATCAAGGACATGGCAGCATTGCTGAAACCATATGCCGCAAAAGAACTTGTCACCGCCCTGAAACAGGAAGTGAATATCCCGATCCATCTTCACACACATGATTCCACAGGAAATGGTGTGGCTACCGTACTGATGGCTGCAGAAGCAGGCGTGGATATCGTGGACTGTGCCATCGGTTCCATGAGTTCCATGACCAGCCAGCCATCCTTGAACTCTGTTGTGGAAGCTCTCCGCGGTACAGAGAGAGATACAGGACTTGATCCGGATCAGCTGAACATCCTGGACGACTATTATGAGAATGTCCGTAAGGTATATCAGGTATTTGAAAGTGGAATGAAAGCCCCGAAGGCCGAGATCTATAAGTACGAAATCCCAGGCGGTCAGTATTCCAATCTTCTGGCCCAGGTGAAAGGGATGGGTGCCGGAGAGCATTTCGGTGAGATCAAGAAACTCTACAAAGAAGCCAATGAACTCCTTGGCAATATCGTGAAAGTAACACCATCCTCCAAGGTGGTCGGCGACTTTGCCATCTTCATGTTCAAGAACAATCTGAACAAAGATAATATCCTGACCGAAGGAAAAGACTTGTCCTACCCGGATTCCGTGGTAAGTTATTTCCAGGGAATGATCGGCCAGCCGGAAGGTGGATTCCCCAAAGAGTTACAGAAGATCGTTCTCAAAGACAAGAAGGCCATCAAGGTTCGACCAGGCAGCCTTCTTCCTGCAGAGGACTTCGCTAAGATCGAGAAACTTCTGAAAGAAAAGTATTATCAGGAAAAGATGGAAGATCCTGCCATCATGGAGCAGAAAGTCATCAGCTACGCCTTATATCCGAAGGTATACGAGGATTATTGCGAACACTTCCAGGCCTACAATGATGTCTCCCGTCTGGAGAGCCATGTATATTTCTATGGTCTGAGGGAAGGGGAAGAGACCAAGATCAATGTAGGAGAAGGAAAAGAACTTCTCATTAAACTGGTCCGCAAAGGAGAGGTTGATGAGGAAGGATACCGCACCCTTCAGTTTGAGGTGAACGGTTTCTATCGTCAGGTACGTATCCTGGATAAGAACTTCGAGGTAAAAGAGGACCATCATGTAAAAGCCGACAAAGATAACAAGTATCATCTCGGCGCCTCCATCCCGGGAACCGTAGGCGAGATCTTCGTAAAAGAGGGAGATACTGTCAAGGTCAACCAGCCGCTCTTAAGCCTGGAAGCCATGAAGATGGAGACCACAGTCCTGTCCACCATGGATGGCACTGTAGATATCATCTATGTGAAATCCGGAGATACCATCAGTACAGAAGACCTTCTGATCAGTTTCAAAGAAGAGAAATAAGAGATTCTGTAAATCTTATCAAATTAAAAAACACAAAAAATCAGGCACATGATTTAATTCATGTGCCTGATCTGATTCTCCTGAACTTGTCTGGCGATCTCCACATTTTTCTCGAAATAATCCTCCGCGAATGCCCGGTGAAGTTTAGCCGTATATCTGTTCTTCGGATGTATGAATTTATCTTCCTCAAACTCCAGTATCTCAAGTATCTCCTGAATCCTGGAGTCCTCTTCATCCAGATTCGACAGATAGAAATCTCTCATCTGGCCTATCACTTTTCTTCCTGTATCCAGAACTGTCATATACTCCCCGTTGGGGAAGACGATGTTCACCGTATGCAGGTCATATCTGGCAGCATTTTTGAAGTTCTGGACCACCTGAACCTGGTCTGCCTCAGACAGAGCCATCCTCGGGATGGTTGCAGCCCAGATCAGAAGCAGTTTTATAAACTTAAGATCCCGGAGATCCAGACCTGCACAGGTAAGAGGATTCAGATCCACATTCCGCAGTTCAATGTGATCCACGCCACAATCTGCAAAGGACTCCAGGTTGTTGGCTCCATAAGGTTTCAGACGGATCGGATAATAAAGTTCCGAAGGATATGTGATAAATCCATTGTCCACATATTTCTGAATACTCTTCACATAAGAGCTGAGACTGGTATAGTCAAAGATGGGTACAAACTGGTTCCAGTAACCAAGCTCGCTGCAGCGGACAGAACCCATTCCGAAAAATGTGGTTTTTCCTTTTTTTCCCTCCTGGAAGAAGGATCCATCCATATCTGCGCTGGCTGCCGTGACCACCGTAACGATCCACCCATAAAAGGCCATGTTCTCAGCCAGCCTCAGATAAAGTCTCTCCTTATAATCACGGAAATCCATCAGACCGCTGGCTTTAAATCCTGCCTGGAGCAGGTCTTCCGAGAAAGAATAGTTGACATGGATACCGGAAAAGGCCATCTTATAACGTCCATAACGGACAGCGAGGTACTCTCTGTAGATTCTTTTTTCAATCTCGTCCATCTCATAAATAGCGATGGGAATATCCTCCTCATTTTCGATGTAAGGCGGATTGGAATTCGGCCACAGGTACTCTCTGGGATTCATCTCACTCAATGACTTCTGAATCTTGAGGGTATAGGCTCTCATCTCCTGAACGGCAGCTTCCAGAGAATCACACACTCCTGTATTTATCTCGATCTGATTCTCACTGAAGTCCCTGACGATATGTTTTTCTCCCGGAAACGGATGTCTGGTGTGGGCGAACCGCCCATCTCCGGTAACCCTCAGGCTCTCTTTCTCCAGCCCTACATGACCGTCGAATATCAATTTGTTGATTGTCTTATTCTTTAAATCAAACATGGCAGATTATCACTTTCTTTTTTATGTAGTAATTATACTATCGTCAGATTTTTAAGTCCATTGGAAATATCCGATTATAAAAACAGTAGATTCTGACAGGATCATCCATCCCCAAAGGTTCTATTCCTCCGACAGCTTATAGAAAAAATACATCTGACCATAGAGATAACCATCCATCAATCTGGAGGGAGAGATCCAGTCTCCAAAAGCAGTCGTTTCCCTCTTTGGCAGACAGTTGGAATCCAGCAGCAGATATTTGTTCTTTTTCTCATCATAAGCAGTGATAGCAACATAGTGCCCAATCACATGTACGGTAGCTACATCCCCCTTCTTTAATTTCTTCTTCAGGGTTTCAATATTTCCACTCTTCCCATCATAGACAAATCCATAGGTAGAACCATACTTCTCGGCAGCCGCACGAAAGATTCCGTCGTCTGTACCGCTGCCAACGATGCGCAGCCCCGTCTCCACCGCATAATCTGCCAGATCCATAACATCCATATACTGGCCTGTCAGAGCATAAACAGCGTTGACTGTGGCGAGAACACCACAACCGGCGGTCCCCATGGTTCCCTCACTGCCATAGGCTTTTCCACACCATTTTGGATCATACTGGGTAAATACCATAGGATTCTTCGTCTTGATCTGAGGGTATGGCGCACGCACTTTCCATAGATAATTATCCTCGAGTGCAGCCTCTTCCGACTCCACAGAATTCTCAGGCATGGAGAGAATAAAAATCTGCTTTCCGGTCTCATTTACTCCTCGACCACAAAACAGGCCGATATTCTCCCAGGAGACGGCGAAATAATCCCCCCGTCTATCCACATAAAAACAGCCCGCTTCCTCTTCATCATCCGTCCAGGCAAGAGTATAACGAATTTTATTTTCGGTATCCTCACACACTTCCCCCAGAGAAATTTTTTCCTTCAGCCGTTTTTTTTCAGCATCTGCCTTCTTCTGTTCTTCTTCCCACTCTTTTACCTTCTCATGGTATGAGGAACTTATGAACTGCTTTATGATATGCATGATGCCTTTTTCCATCCATTCCGGAGATGCCTCTTTCGAGGAGTCCTCCTCCATGGCTGTCTGATCTATCTTCAGATACATCTTCCTGGAGGTGTCCATCAGCCGGTACATTTTATGTGATACATAGCTAAGCTCCAGGGTGAAAGGAGACGGATCCGACAAAGTATCAATGGATGTAAAGGAATAGACTCCATCAGATAAAGTCTGTTTATCCCTTCCGTCATAGACCAGCTTATTCTCGTATTCCCCGGAGGAAAGCCATCCTATACCATAGCGCTTTTTCTTCTCATAGATCACCTGCACTCCATCGTTCTTTTTTGCCAAAGCAATGATTCCGGAATATTTTTTGATGGTGTCCTTCTTCTCGGAAAGTGTGCTGTTGGTATAGATGTCCATCCCTGCCCGGACAGTAGCATAAACATGCTTGAAATTCTCGTCACTCAGAAAAACCGATGAGGGAATCCACCCCTCTTTCTCTTCTCCTCCAATCTCATAGGTTCCGTATAAAGCTTTCTGGTCATATGAGACATCCGTTGCAGTAAATTCAAAGTTTCCGCCGCTGACCTCCATTTTTTTCCGGGTCATTTCCGGATCCTCATAGACCGATATATCCGAGACAAGAGGAGTAGCGATCAGAGGCTTTTTCCCCATGTCGGAAGGGAACGCCGCCCGAACTGTGAATCCGGAAGCACATATATAAAACAAAATGAAGAAACCGGTCAGTATCTTCCAGTATATTATCTTGATTCTCATAATAATCTCCACAAAAAATGATTTTTATCTGTATCTTTATTATTATACCCTTTTTTGAAGAAAATGTAACGCAAAAAAGGAGATTGATTCCGATGGAATCAATCTCCGTGTAGATCATTTACCTGCATTTAACAACATGCTTAAGAGGTCCGGTCCTCCTCCTGTCTTCTCTTTCCCTTTTGACGCAGCCCCAAGGATACCCATCACGTCTTTCATATCAAAGCCATCACTGAGATCTACGCCGAATGCCTTCGCCGGATCTTTACCTTTCTTGGCCTGTGTAGTAGCTTCGCTTACACCGCTCATCATAGCCGGAGCCATCTGAGACAGAACACCGCTTACCTGGTCTGTTGTCAGGTCTGTCTGACCAGCCAGCTGACCGATGATTTTGTCTGTATCCTCACCAAAGATATGGTTAACGATCTTGGCGCCATCCTTGGCATCCGCAGCATCAATCTGCTGAGCCATGGATTTTTTATTAGGATTGGTATGCTGGGATAAAGCACCCAGGAGAGAACTGGCCCCCTGCTGAGAAGAAGCATTGTTTGTCATGGATTTCATAAGGAGCGGTATGGCAAGAGCTAGCAGAGCCCTGATCTTCGCATTGCTAAGCCCTGTTTTACCGGACAAGGATTGTACACTGGACTGAGATGTCATGGATCCCAGAAGCATATTTAACAAATTACTCATAACTACCTCCTTTACTAAAAACAGCCATAGGGTGATCAATAATATCTGATATGTATATTATAACTCTTTTTGATTTACATGTGTGTTTTTTATTCACTAATCTTTATACTTTATGGAAAAATATATAAGGCCGACCAGAAGTTTAACAACAAAAAGTAGGTGAAAAGAAAAAAAATATATGGATGGACTACCATTTAATGATATAATAGGAACAACCCATAATACGACAAAAGAAAGAAGAGAGTGAATATGGAACCGATTATCAAGAGTTTATTGGAAACAGATGCATATAAATTTTCCATGGGTCAGGCCATCTATCATC
>CADBOX010000175.1 GCA_902796415.1 uncultured Lachnospiraceae bacterium | reverse complement strand
GTTGCCAATCCACCGTCAAAAACATACATAACGTTCTCAAAGGCAGCAAATCCTATGGCAGCAGCTACGGAATAGACAATTCCGTCAAAGGTGTAATTGAATTCCGGATTTCTCCACACACTCAATTTACAGGCCTGCATCTTGAAAAACTCTTCCACCAGGGCGACTCCAATCATATTTTCCAGCAGAAGACCTATTATCGTAGTATTAGGCACGGCTCTGTTCAGGAGTCCGATCAACACACCTTCCACGATCATGGTCGGGAAGATAGAGATAACTCCAAAGAGAACAGTCCTCACTACCAGCCCGATGGGTTCTTTCTCAACCTTGTCCTGCCTGTAGATATAGCGCATAAGATAAAAAGGCGGAAGCAAGGCCGCAAGACTAAGCAAAAACATATCTTTCTCCTTTCTGATATAACATAAACTTCTATGTTTATGAATCTGCATAATTTTTCTTATTTCATTACACTTTATTAAGTATATCATAAGAAATGAATAATGCAATTCTTGTCAAAACAGTCCTTGTGATTTCATACAAAATGTGTAAGAATAATATAGTAAGTTTATAGTAGATTGGAGTTTATTATATGATTAAAATGTGGGATGTTACTATCCCGGAACTGACCGGATATGCCAAACGCCTGGCCTACCTTTATCTTCCAGATTCTTATGGGGACGACCCGGAGCGCAGGTATCCGGTTTTGTACATGTTTGACGGACACAATGTTTTTTTCGACAGCCATGCCACTTACGGAAAATGCTGGGGTATGAAAGAATACATGGACCTCACGCAGACTCAGATTATCATTGTTGCCGTGGAGTGTAATCATGGCATACACAACGATCGCTTGTGCGAATATTCCCCCTACTCATTTGAGGATCCCGAGTTTGGTCCCATAGAAGGGCGTGGGGATATCTACATGAAATGGCTGATTCAGGATTTGAAGCCCATGATTGATGAGACTTATCTCACACTCCCGGAACGGGAACATACCATGATAGCCGGAAGTTCCATGGGGGGACTGATGAGTTTATATGCTGTTTTAAAATATAATCACATCTTCTCAAGAGCTGCCTGTCTGTCAGCATCTTTTCATTTCTGCCCATCAGAGATCGACCATCTCATTAAACGGTCAGATCTTGACCCTGATACGGTAATCTACATGGATTTCGGATCGGAAGAAATGAATTATTTTAAGGAAATGAAGAATGAGTACATTAAAATCTTTGCTTCATTGGTCCATCGGGGTATTAATCTTTCAACCAGGATCATCCCTGGTGGTACCCATTCCGAAGCGAGCTGGGAACGACAGATTCCCTTCTTTATGAATACGCTCTTGTATAAAGAAGACCCGGAAACCCCGGATCCAAACGTAGATCCGGATTAGAAATCAAAGGGGAAAAATAATGGAAAAACAATACATGACTTATTACAGTAATATCTTAAACAGAGATATGGAGATTAACATTTACGGACACGGCGGACGTCCCATGCTTTATATCCCATGTCAGGAAGGACGTTTCTTTGACTTTGAGAATTTTAAGATGGCTGATGTCTGTAGTGACTGGATCAATGCAGGCAAGATGATTGTTTTCTCCATCGATACCATCGATGCTGAGACCTGGACAAACAAATCAGGCGATCCCCGTTGGCGAATCGAAAGATATGAGCAATGGATCCAGTTCATCACAGAAGAACTGGCAACTTTCATCTGGGAATACGTCAGCGACAAGAATCAATGGGCTTATGAGGGTGGCATTCTGGTTTTCGGCTGCAGCCTGGGAGCTGCCCATGCAGCTAATCTTTATTTCCGTCGTCCGGATATCTTTGACAGACTTCTTGCCTTGAGCGGGGTCTATACGGCTGATTATGGATTTGACGGCTATATGGATGAGCTGGTTTATATGAATTCCCCGGTTGATTACATGTACCGTCTGCCGGAAGATCATCCATATATAGACCTTTATAACTCACAGAAAAGCGTTATCTGTACAGGGCGGGGGCCCTGGGAATACCCGGAATATACAGAATCATTGGACCGTATTCTCAAAAGTAAGAATATCCATACCTGGGTTGACTACTGGGGAGAAGATGTCCACCACGACTGGGATTGGTGGTATAAACAGGTAGTCTATTTCCTTCCTTATCTGTTGGACGAATAAATCATACACTCTGTCAACTGTTAATCATGAATCACACTATGAAAGAGGGATGTATATGAAAAATGTGGTATTTATTTCTCCGAACTTTCCTACAAACTACTGGCAATTCTGCCGCCAATTAAAGGATAACGGCATGAACGTTCTCGGCATCGGTGATCAGCCCTATGACGAACTGATGCAGGAACTTAAAGACAGCCTGACAGAATACTACAAGGTGGACAGCCTGGAACAAAGCGAAGAGGTTTACCGGGCGATTGCTTTCTTTATTTTTAAATATGGAAGGATCGACTGGCTGGAGTCCAACAATGAATACTGGCTGGAGCGGGACGCCAGATTTAGGACTGACTTTAATATCCGTAGCGGTTTTCAGATTGAAGACATTCCACGTATCAAATATAAATCCAAGATGAAAGAATTCTATAAAAAAGCAGGCATTCCGGTTGCACGCTATCATCTCGTCGACGATCTGGAAGGATGCTTGGATTTTATAGAAGAAGTAGGATATCCGGTTATTGCCAAACCGGATAACGGAGTCGGTGCTTCCCACACCATAAAAATCACAAATGATGAGGAGATGCATGAATTCATCATGAATAAATGGCCTTCCATCACATATATCATGGAAGAATACATCAACGGAGTGATATGCTCCTACGATGCCATCATCGATTCCAAAGGGGAACCCATGTTTGAGACCGGTAATGTCACCCATACCTCCCTCATGGATGTTGTTAATGAAGGTGGAAACTCTACCTACTGTATCCTCAAAGATCTTCCTGAGGATACCAGAGTCGCAGGTCGTGCTGTGGTAAAGAGTTTTAATGTAAAAAGTCGTTTTGTACATTTTGAATTCTTCCGTCTTCTGGATGACCAGGAAGGACTGGGGAAAAAAGGAGAGATCGTTGCACTGGAAGTCAATATGCGTCCATCCGGAGGCTTTACCCCGGACATGATCAACTTCGCCCACAGCACGGATGTCTATAAGATCTGGGCTGATATGATTGCATTCGACCACTCTACCAAACCGGTAGGCTCCCATCAATTCTGTGCCTTTGCCGGTCTTAGAGATGATAAGCATTATGTAATGAGTCAGGAAGAGGTCCTGGAGAAATACAAGGATCATATGAAGATGAGCGGGCGTATTCCGGACGTCTTATCCAACGCTATGGGTAATCAGTTCTACATCGCCACCTTTGAGACCGAAGAAGAAATGAATCAGTTCTATAAGACTGTGCTTGAGATGAAATAATCGAAAACAGATAAAAAAAAAGAGGTCATATCGTTGATTAATCGAAAAGGCGGTACACTGTACCGCCTTTCATATTTGTCAATGAGATGACCATTATTTTTTTATATGCTGTTTTATTACCTGGGTGTCAATTCAAGGTATAAGTTCTTGTACTCTGCTGCAGACTTCGCCCAGGATACATCCTTGGCCATATCTCTCTGCACCATCTCATCCCAGCGGATACGATCGGTGAAGAATACTGTTTTCGCCCGGTTGATGGCATCCAGCAGGAGACCGGTTTCATAGCGGTCGAAAGTAAATCCATTGCCTGTGTTCTCGAATTCATTATATGGTTCCACGGTATCTTTCAGGCCACCGGTTTCACGGACAATCGGAATTGTTCCATAACGCATCGCATTGAGCTGGGTCAGTCCGCACGGTTCGAATAAGGAAGGTACCAGAAGGGCATCGGCTCCGGCGTAGATATGATGTGCTCTGGTCTCATCATACATAATGCTGGAGGAGATGGTTCCTTTATAAGTATACTCATAGTAACGGAAAGAATCTTCATATTGAGGGTCTCCGGAACCAAGTACAACGATCTGTGTATTCCCGTCAATAAGCTGAGGAATGATTGCGTTCAACAGATCCAAACCTTTCTGATTGGTCAGTCTGGAGATTAATCCAAGCACAAGTTTACCATCATCCTGTTCCAGACCTACTTCTTCCTGCAGCTTTTGCTTGTTGACTTTCTTCTTCTCGATGACATTGGATATGTCGTAATGCTCATAAAGCATAGGATCGGTGGCCGGATCCCAGGTATCCACATCGATTCCGTTTACGATACCTCTGAGTTTTCCGGAATGATACCGAAGATGAGCATCCAGGTTCTCCCCGAAAAATGGTGTCTGAATCTCTCCCGCATAAGTACGGCTTACAGTCGTAATCATATCCGCATAAGCCAGACCGCCCTTAAACATATTTGCATCCTGATAAGCCTGTTTCAGATGATCTTTGTTGAAGACATAATCCGGCAGACCGGACCAGTACTGGATCGTATCAATATTATAGATTCCCTGGAATCTCAGGTTATGGATGGTGATGATTGATCTGGAATTCGCTAATTTGGTATTATTAAATTTCTCTCTCAGGTAGATAGGTACAAGACCTGCCTGCCAATCATGGCAATGAATCACATCCGGAATCCAATCCATGTATAACAAAGCTGCCAAAGCCGCTTTTCCGAAATAGCAGAACTTCGGAATGTCGTCGACAATGCTGGTATAAGGATTTCCACTGCTGAAAAATTCCTCATTATCAATAAAATCATAGACCACGCCATCATGGACATATTCCATGATACCCACATAGAATCTGCGGCCATCGGAACACAGATCCATGTCAAAAGCGCCACGGTAAACCATCTTCTCCTGATACTCCCATGGGATACATTTATATCTGGGGATGATAACCTTCACATCACAATTCTGACGGGCCAGCTCTCTGGGGAGGGCATACATAACGTCGCCCAATCCGCCGGACTTAACAAAGGGATAGCATTCGGAACCGATAAAGACCACACTTCTCCTCGGGCTTTCGGGAGCCTCAGGTTCAGCGATCACTTCCACAACCGGTTCTGCCTCAACAGCTTTCTCTACGGGTTCTTCTACTGCCGGCTCTGCTACAACATCCTTCTCTTCCACTTCTTCCACGACAGGAGCTGCTTTTTTCACAGTTCTCTTTCTTGTAGTGGTTTTCTTGGCGGGCTCCGCCTTTTCCGTTTCTGCACTGGCTTTTTTAGCAGTCGCCTTTTTTGCAGTTGCTTTTTTAGCGGTTGTTTTTTTAGCAGTTGTCTTTTTCGCAGTCGATTTCTTTGTGGTTTTTTTGTCCGGTTCTTTCACTTCTTCTTTCTGCTCCGGCGCTTTTTCCACTACCGCATCTGCCTCATTTATAGTGACATCATTCTTCTTATCTTCTTTTTTCATAGTAAACCCCTCATTTCGTGATGATAGATTTTGTTTCTAATCAGATTATACCATATTTTGACCTGCCTTAGAACTACATATTTCCAATAATATTGTGCAAATAATGCATTTATCTTCCATCGGAATCTGTTATAGATTTTTGAGAATCTATAATGTTTTATGAAAGAAATATTTCCATTTTTAATCGTCTGTGATAGAATAAAAAATACATCAGCTTAAAAACAGAATTCACATGTAAGGGAGTAATAATATGAAAAAAATGTCCATTGAAGAGTTTTATCAAAGACCTGCATCTGAGTTAAAAGCGGCCTCTCTCTGGGAGGGCTGCCAAGTTGTCGTCAACGATGATAATAGCTTATCTTTTATCATTAAGGTAAAAGAATGTCATATGAATCTTCATGGGACACTTCAGGCATCCATGCAGTACCATATCTCTGACACGCTTGTAGGAATGTATCTGATCCATATCGGCAGGCCTGGTGTAGGCATGGATGGACATATCTATCTCTATCGACCCGGCAAACTGGGTGATACTCTTACCGCCACCATTTTCCCACGCAAAATCGGAAGAAGGACCGGCAATCTCGCAACTGAACTGAGAAATCAAGATGGCAAATTGATCTCGGAATGTGTGTTTTCTGTCATGTTTGATGAAGAAAAAGAAAAATAAAATAATATAAAAGGAGAAAGAACATGAAATTAAACGAAGTGGTTATCGTAAGCGCATGTCGTACACCTATTGGTAAATTCCAGGGACAATTCAAGACAGTAAGTGCAAGGGAACTGGCTATGACAGCCGGAGCAGAAGCCATGAAAAGAGCCGGCATCGAGCCTTCTGTTATCGATCAGACAGTGGTAGGCCAGGTGTACTGTGGTATGCAGGGCAGCTTACCGGCAAAGCAGATCAGCTACCGTCTTGGCATCCCTGCTACAAGCAATGCATGTTCTGTCAACCAGAACTGTGCATCCGGTATGAGAGCACTGGAGATTGCCTGTGATCATATCGCTCTAGGCAAATCAGAAGCAGCTCTTGTTATTGGTGTGGAGAGTATGACCAATGCTCCTTACATGCTTCCCAAGGCACGTGGCGGCTTCCGTATGGGAGATGGACAGATCATCGATTCCATGTTGCATGATGCTCTCTTTGATGAATTGAGCGGAGGCCACATGGGCGTCACTTCAGAAAATGTAGCAAAATTATACGGAATTACCAGAGAAGAATGTGATCAGCTGGCAGTCCGCAGCCACAACCTGGCCTGCAAGGCCATCGACGAAGGGAAATTCGATGAGGAAATCGTACCTGTTGTAGTGAAAAACAGAAAGGGTGATAAGGTCATCTCCACAGATGAACATCCGATCCGAGACTGTACCATGGAAAGCATCTCCGGACTGCGCCCTGCTTTCATCAAAGACGGTGTGACAACTGCTGCCAACGCTTCCGGAATCAATGATGCTGCAGCAGCTGTTGTGGTTATGAGCCTTGATAAGGCAAAAGAGCTGGGCATCAAACCCCTTCTTAAAATGATCAATATCACCTTTGCCGGTGTGGAACCGGATGTAATGGGTGTTGGACCTGCTGTATCCATCCCTAAAGCTCTAAGCCTGGCAGGATTGAAGTATGAAGATGTGGATTACTGGGAGATCAACGAAGCTTTCGCCGCACAGTTCCTTGGCTGCGGAAGAAAGCTTAAGGCTGATTATGACATCGATATCAATATGGACAGAACCAATGTAAACGGTTCCGGAATCGCTCTTGGACATCCTATCGGCTGTACTGCCCTTCGTATCATCGTATCCATGTACTATGAGATGAAGAGAAATGATTACAAGATCGGTGGCGCTGCTCTCTGTGTGGGTGGAGGCCCATCCATGGCATCACTGTGGACCACTGAAATTGAATAGAACTAACTGAACACAGGATAACAAAACAGGCAGGATCCGAAGTACCGGGTCCTGCCTTGCTTACTTATAAGTTTAATAAAAAATTATTTATTTAGAGAATATTCATACAGTTCTTTTAATTTTTCTCCATG
>CADBOX010000174.1 GCA_902796415.1 uncultured Lachnospiraceae bacterium | reverse complement strand
TATAATACATGCTATGTTTTAGGAGGAAGTATATATGGCAGATTTAAAATTAGTTGATGTTCAGAAGATTTACCCTAATGGATTCCACGCAGTTCACGATTTCAACCTTGAGATCAAAGATAAAGAATTCATTATCTTCGTAGGCCCCTCAGGTTGTGCAAAATCCACCACATTGCGTATGATTGCAGGTCTTGAGTCCATCTCCGGCGGTGAATTTTATATTGATGGCGAGCTGATGAACAATATCGAACCAAAAGATCGTGATATCGCCATGGTATTCCAGAACTATGCCCTTTATCCACATATGACTGTATATGATAACATGGCATTCTCCCTGAAATTACGTAAGGTACCAAAGGAAGAGATCGATGAGAAGGTTCGTGAAGCAGCTAAGATCCTCGACCTTGATAAGTTATTAGACAGAAAACCAAGCCAGTTATCCGGTGGTCAGAGACAGCGTGTTGCCATGGGCCGTGCTATCGTTCGTCATCCAAAAGTATTCCTTATGGACGAGCCGCTCTCCAACCTGGATGCCAAGCTGAGAGTTCAGATGCGTATTGAGATCTCCAAGATTCATCAGAGATTGGGCGCTACCATCATCTACGTTACACATGACCAGGTTGAGGCTATGACTCTTGGTACCAGGATCGTTGTTATGAAAGATGGTTACATCCAGCAGGTAGACAGCCCGAAGAATCTTTATAATAAGCCTTGCAACCTCTTCGTTGCAGGATTCATCGGATCTCCCCAGATGAACTTCTTCGATGCTACATGTATTGTAAATGGTAATGATGTTATCCTTCAGATTGGTAACAGCAAATTCCCTGTTCCTGCAGATAAAGCCAAAGCTCTTATCGACGGCGGATATAATGGCAAGACTGTTGTGCTTGGTATCCGTCCTGAAGATGTTCGCGAAGCTACTGCTGCAGATGCAGGAAGCACAATCGAAGCAGACATCAAGTTCTATGAGTTACTTGGTGCTGAAGTTTACCTGTATTTCGATCTCGAAGGTATGCAGATGACTGCACGTACTCCTTCCAGTACTTCTTTACGTCAGGGTTCCAAGGCTCAGTTTGCTCTTGACATGAACAAGATCCATGTCTTTGACAAAGAGACAGAAATCACTATCACAAACTAATCTGCACGGATATGGTTTTTCGTGGTATTATAATTGAGATACCATGTGATCATAGACATAACAAAGCTCTTGAGATCATCTGGAGGATCTCAAGAGCTTTTCTTACTGTACAGGGTATCAGAATATATATCAGGAGACGGTTATGGATAAAAAGCATAAACTAGATCAAAGTTTAAAAGATCTGCAGAAGATGACAGGTCTTCCTCTCAATGTGGAGCTGAATGAAGACAGTAACGTGGATGAACTGATTCAGGGGGTCCAATCCCTCTGTTTGGCCTATCGGGATGCCTATGACAAGGATATAGTCCTGCGCAGGTGGCTTATCGGTGAGATGTCCGACGATGATTTCTTTCCTTTCGCTGAGAGGATGCATATCACAAGAGAAGCCCACAGGGGAATCTTCCTCATCTCTTTTAAAAATGAAATCTATCCGGAAATTATAACTCTTCTCAAGCAGATTTTTCCTGATAATAAATCCAGGGTGTTGGCCCTGGGTAAGAATCAACTGATCATCTTCTACCATTTTCCCGGCAGAAAGTCCATGGATATGAAGAAGGTTGCCTACGAGATCCTGGATACACTGAACACAGAGTTACTGGAACAAGCCGTCATCTCCTATGATGATCTCACAGCTCGTCTGGATCAATTACCGGAATCTTACCGGAAGGCAGAATTTGCCATGAAGGTAGGGAGTGTGTTCTATCCTGACCGTACGGTATACCATTATGAACAGATGGGTGTGGGAAGCCTCCTATATGGCCTCTCCAAAGAACTCTGTTCTGAGTACATCCGTTGTAATCTCGGGAAAGATTTCCTGGAACAGGAATCCTCTGTCTTTCAGTCAGATATCCTGCAGACTGCCAACTGTTTCATAAAAAATGATTTGAATATAGCGGAGACATCAAGACAGCTGCACATTCATCGCAACACTCTTCTGTATCGCCTGGAGCAGATTCAGAACGAGACCGGACTGGATATCCGACGCTTTGACTCTGCCATGACCTACAGATTATGCTCCATGGTCCTTCTCTACTTAAAACAATTTTAGATAAAAGTCATTAACAAAATATGAGCTCACATATAAATAAATGAAAGGCGGATTGTGCAGGGTACCGCCTTTCATAATGTTTGGATGTGAGTTCTTTTGTCTCACTTCTATCTCCACTAATCAACTTTCATTATCATCTCCAGCACTCTTCTGGCGCAATGAAGCAGGTCTTCTCTGCTGAGGGCTCCCTGATCCAGAGCCAGCATCAGCCTTTCAGGAAATCCTGTCCCCATCTTTATATCATTTCCTGCCAGTACTTCTTTATAATGTTCACCCCGGGTATACCAGTCGGTGCACACAACACCTTGAAATCCCCATTCATCCCTTAGTATCTCTTCCAGCAATTCCTTATTCTCCGATGCACGTATACCGTTTATCAGATTATATGAAGACATGATAACCCAAGGTTGGGATCTGCGCACTATGATTTCAAACTGCTTCAGATAGATCTCACGCAATGCCCTCTCAGAAAGTCTGGAATCACTGTTTCGCCGGTTTGTCTCTTTATTATTGCAGGCAAAATGCTTTACTGTGGCCGCCACATTCAGAGATTGTACACCCTCGACCAGTGAGGCTGCCAATTCCCCTGCCAGCAGCGGGTCCTCGGAATAATACTCAAAATTTCGTCCGCAGAGTGGGTTTCGATGAATGTTTACTGCCGGTGCAAGCCAGATGCAGAGATTATTCTCTTTGACTTCCTCAGCCACCATAATTCCCAATCGGTACAGAAGGTCTCTGTTCCAGCTGGATGCCAATAATGTGGAACAGGGCCATGCCGTGGTATAGATGGCATACTCCGGCAAGATACGGACCCCGGCCGGACCATCTGTGGTCATCACGTTCGGAATTCCGTACCGGGGATTGTTGCCGAAACCGAAAGTGTTAGCGATTCCCTGATTGGGCTGTCCTCCCAGAAGTTCTGCCAGCTCCAGGTTCGTAAACTGGGCGAGAAATTCTTCCAGATTCCTTCTGCCCTCATATACATCCATGAGCTCAATTTTATCAGGGTCATCCCCATAAGTGTTCAGGTCAACTCTTGGTTGGACAGGCTTGAGTCCGTCTTTCCACACCTGAGTATCCCCCAGAACATTTTCCTGGAGATTACGTGATGGATCTACCCTAAGCTTCTCCATGCTTCCGTCGGCCATCATTCTTTCTTCCAACAGACAAGGAATACACTTTTCCGTCAATTCCAGCAGTATCTTGTCCTCTTCCATATAAAAATGATAACTGGGATCGGAACCTTTTTTCCCAGGCAATCTGACGCAGTTATCTACATAGAAATGATACTCCCCTTTTTCCAACAGATAGGAGGACTTCCGGATCTTACCTATATCATCATAAGATGCCATGGTGTAAAAGGGAACTTCAAGAGCAAACAACTGGCTTTCTCCTGGCTTCAGTTTTTTTGTTTTTTCGAAAGCGACCAAAGCCTTTCCCGCTTTTCCCAGTTTTCCCTGAGGAGCTTCCATATAGATTTGAACCACTTCTTTTCCGGCTTTTTTACCTGTGTTGGTAATCTTCACCATAAAATAAAGAGAATTCCCTTCCTGAACCATCGACAGGGGATCTATCCGGAAGCTGGTATAGGAAAGACCAAAACCAAAGGGATAATTCACCCTCTCTTTCTTTCCCGGTATCGTCTCGAAGTATCGGTATCCAACATAGATATCCTCTGTGTAGTTGGCATATTCCGTAGATTCGTGGAATACCGCTGTGGAAGGGTAATCGTCCAGGGACTTTGCAAAAGTGTCCGGCAGTTTTCCGGAAGGATTCTCCAGTCCCATAAGGATCTCTGCTGCGGCTCTGCCTCCTTCCATGCCTCCCTGCCAGATCAAAAGAACAGAAGACATTTCCTCATCCTCCGCGAACCAGGAACTATCCATCACACTGCCAATATTCAGTATGAGTATAATCTTATGGAAATGTTTTTTCACTTTGGAGATCATGGATGATTCCTTGTCAGTAAGATAATAGTCCGTATCTCCGAATATCTGCTCACTCTCTTTGGATTGATCTACCTCCCAGGGCTCCTGACCGTCATAAAAGACGCTTCTGCGATCCCATCCCTCACCGGAGAATCTTGTGATGACAATCATTGCCGTGTCCGTAAAATCTGCAGCCTGGATAAGATAATCCTCAGGTATATCCGGTTCCGCCATTAGTCCCGGCTTCGCTCCGCTCTTATATTGTTCGGATGTATACTCACGATAATAATCAGCCAGCGGTTCATAGATCTGAATCGTATCTTCCAAGGAGTGAAAACCGTCGTAAAGATTGTGGACGTATGCCACACTGACATCCCCGCTTCCGCCGCCACCTTTGACATAATCAAAGAGACCTTTTCCAAAGATGGCTACTTTCTGTCCGGACTGAAATGGCAGGAGCTCATTTTCATTTTTCAGAAGTACCATTCCCTCCTGGGCTGCTTTCTTAGAAAATAACAAATGATCCTCCCCTGCAGTGACATGAGGTTTCCCTTCATATAGTGGTTTGTTTGGCATATAATTTGCTCTTGCCCATTTTTTCATAACTCAAATCCCTTTTAAATTAAAAATGGAGTTACCATATCCATGGAAAAAAACCACGGAAATGGCAACTCCTTGGTGTACTATGTCATATTATGCATTGATCAGTGCTTTTACCTCATCTGCAGTCGGCATTACTCTCAGCGCACCTTTGCGGGTAGTAACGATGGATGCAGCTGCGTTGGCAAAATTGATCATCTCGGTCAGTTCCTCTGCCGTGAATCCCTTCCATCCATGGTCAAGTACATAGTGAAGTACACAGGCACAGAAGGTATCCCCTGCTCCGGTGGTTTCGATGGTATTTTCCTGAATATAAGCCGGAACTTCCACACGGCAGGAATCAGTGTATGCACGGCTTCCTTCTCCACCCAGAGAAACCAGGATCAAAGGAATATTATAACGGGTCTTAATCCAGCGAACGGCATCATCGTAATCCTTTTCGCCGGTGAGCCATAAGATCTCATTATCGGAGATCTTTAAAATCTGACAGTGACCTAAACCATACAGGATCTGCTCTTTGGCTTCATCCAGAGAATTCCAGAGCGGCTCTCTGAGATTGGGATCAAAAGAGAGGATACATCCGGATTTCTCGGCGATCTCTATAGCCTTCTTAGTGGCAGCCCGGCATCCTTCATGAGTCATGGACAGGGTCCCATAGTGGAAGATTTTGCTGTCCTTAATCTGCTCTTCCTTCACATCATCCACGGAAAGCATCATATCCGCACCAGGGTTGCGATAGAAGGAGAAATCTCTGTCTCCATCCGGAGCGGTGTGAACAAAAGCCAGGGTTGTGTTTACTTCCGTATCGATCATAAGACCGTCCACGCCGATGCCTACTTCTTTCAAAGCATCCTGAAGAAGATCACCGAACATATCTCTTCCGATCTTACCGATAAAATTGGTGGTATGTCCCAGACGGGTCAGCATGGATAAAACGTTACAGGGAGCACCTCCCGGATTTACCTCCAGCAATGGATTTCCCTGCTGGCTGGTACCGCTTTCCGTAAAATCAATCAACAATTCACCAAGCGCTGTTACATCATATTTA
>CADBOX010000173.1 GCA_902796415.1 uncultured Lachnospiraceae bacterium | reverse complement strand
TCCTCAGAGCACAAATGACGACTACAACACCAAGTTAGTTGGTGGTGGTTCCAAGTATTTCTTCATCGATTCCTCTGACAACACTTCTGAAGCTCAGGTTCAGGCAGCAAAAGACTTCCTGAACTGGTGGGTATATGAAGCTGATGGTAATGCATTCGTAACTGAGAGCTGCGCATTAGTTCCTGCTTTCAGCAACATCAATGCAGAAGCTCTTGATCCGTTATCCATCTCTGTAAAAGAGTATGCTGACGGCGGCCTCTTAGTTGACAACTACAACTATGACCCGGATGATCATTACTCCATCGTTGGTTCTTCCATGCAGAAATATCTTGCAGGCGGAATTGACCGTGCAGGCTTAGCTAAAGAAGTTGAGAATTACTGGAAGAGTGTTACACCTGTAGAGCACTAAGATTTCTACTTCACGAACATATCGACCGGAGTACGTAAGTACATCATCTTCTATACATCGGTAGACAAGTGATCAATGGATACCTGATGTAAGTAAATATTTATTATCAGGCAGAAGATGGATTTTTATCCGTCTTCTGCTGACAAGTTACTTAAGTAGGGGGAAAATATGAATACTAACACTATGTCTTACAAGACAAAGCAGTATTTAATGTTCGCCGGAATCACAACATTCGTATTTGGTGCAGTTGTTATCATTCCGTTTATCTATGGTCTGTATCTCACCTTCACCAGCTGGGATGGTGTGGCAAAGACAAAACCTTTTGTAGGTATGGCAAACTACGCATCCACCTTCGCTGACAGTGCTTTCTGGACAGCACTCGGAAGAACCCTGTTCTATTCTGCTATCGCCGTTATTCTTGTTAACGTGGTGGCATTTATCCTTGCCTTCCTGGTAACAAGCGGCGTGAAAGGTCAGAACTTCTTCCGTGCAGGTTTCTTCGTACCAAACCTGATCGGTGGTATCGTACTTGGTTATATCTGGAAGTTTGTATTTAACCGTGCATTGGTTTCTATCGGTAGTGCGTTAGGATCCAGTACATTATCTACTTCCTTACTCTCAACTACCGGAGGGGCAATGTTCTGTTTGATTGTCGTTTCGGTATGGCAGTATGCCGGTTACATGATGCTGATCTATGTTGCAGGTTTCATGAGCGTTTCCAATGACGTTATCGAAGCTGCCAAGATCGACGGATGTACCAATATGCAGACTATCACACATATCTCGGTACCGCTGATGGTATCCTCTTTTGTGCAGTGTCTGTTCTTGACTATTACCAGATGTTTCATGGTTTACGACGTAAACTTATCCTTGACAAATGGTGAGCCTTACAATAGTTCTGTTCTTGCAGCTATGCATGTGTATAATACAGCCTTCACATATAAGAACTATGGTACAGGTCAGGCTGAAGCCCTGATCCTCTTCATCGTTTGTGCAGTCATCGGTGTTGCTCAGGTTTACATCGGAAAGAAAGCGGAGGTATCAGCTTAATGGAAACTTTAAATGAAAAAGCTGCTCGTAATGCGAAGATTGCAGCCGTATTAAAGATTATCCTTCTTGTCGTACTTTTCGTGCTTTTTATCTTTCCGTTTGTACTTGTAATCATCAATGTATTTAAGGTAAAAGCAGATATTACGACAAACCCACTTGCCCTTGTAGGTGAGCGTGGATTTACCATGCAGAACTTCCCGAATGCCATGAAGAAGATGAATTTCTGGCGCTCCTTCGGAAACTCTGCAATCATCACAATTTGTTCCACCATCATCACAATCCTTCTGGCAGCTATGGCTGCATACGTTATCGTACGTAATAACTGGAAGGCTTGCGGCGCATTGTTCGGTCTGATGGTTGCTTCTATGGTTATTCCTTTCCAGGTATTGATGATCCCATTGGTATCTCTGTACGGTGGTATTCTTAACCTGTTAAGTCATAGGGCTACACTGATCTTCATGCACGTTGGTTTCTCCCTATCCATGGCAACGTTCATGTTCCATGGCGCGATAAACACCAATGTTCCCATCGCGTTGGAAGAAGCTGCCAAGATTGATGGTTGTACCCGTTGGCAGACATTCTGGAAGATCGTATTCCCGTTGATTAAGCCTACAATCGCTACTGTTGCTATTATCGATGCGATGGCTTTCTGGAACGACTACCTGCTTCCATCTCTTGTACTTGCCAAGAAAGAACTCTATACGATTCCTATTGCAACACAGGTATTCTATGGTACTTACTCCACTGATATCGGTCTGGTTATGGCTGCATTGCTTCTTGCTATGCTTCCTATCCTCATCCTTTATCTCTTCCTTCAGAGATTCATCGTGGAAGGTGTTACATCAGGTGCTGTTAAATAAGAATGGTATTTTTTTAAGAGCTGCATGTTTCATGCAGCTCTTTTTTTCTGCTGTAATAGTGCGCGGCTCTTTATTTTTTTAAATATCAGAGAATGGTTTTGTTTTATCTGTGAATAGATGTTATACTGAATAAAAGAAAATAAAACGAAAGAAAGGAATATCAAAAATGAGCATTCTTTTTCAGGAAGAAAATAAACTGTTTACCATCCATACCAAAAACAGCACTTACCAGATGAAAATCGATCCTTATGGTTTCCTGCTGCATCTGTACTATGGGAAGAAGGTAGCCGGAAATATGGATTTCCTGCTCTTTTATTCCGACCGAGGTTTTTCAGGTAATCCATATGAAGCAGGCAAAGATAAAACCTATTCCCTGGATACCCTGCCTCAGGAATATCCTACCCTTGGAACCGGGGATTTCAGAAATCCTGCCCTGGTTGTACGGAATGAAGATGGATCGTTTGCCTGCAATCTCCGTTATGTCAGCCATTCCATACGAGCTGGAAAATACGGGCTGAAAGGACTTCCTGCTGTCTATGCTTCCGAGGATGAAGCAGAGACTCTGGAAATCTATATGAAGGACCCCGTTTCCGGACTGGAGGTAGATCTTCTCTATGGAGTACTGCCGGAACTTGATATCATAACCAGAGCTGCCAGAATCCATCACGACGGAGATCAGAAACTTACACTTGAGAAAGTTTGTTCAGCATGCCTTGATTTTTTGACGGGAGATTTTGATCTGATCACGTTCCACGGCCGTCATGCCATGGAACGCAATTATCAGCGAACACCTGTGGAACACACATCACAGGTCATCGGAAGCAGAAGAGGTATGTCCAGCCATCAGTACAATCCTATGATGATCCTGGCCGGTAAGGATACCACTGAAGAATACGGATCCTGCTATGCCATGTCCTATGTCTACAGCGGTGGTTTTAAAGGGGAAGTGGAGAAAGACCAGACGGATGGAACCCGGATGCTTCTGGGCCTGATGGATGATATGTTTTCTTATCCGCTGGAGAAGGGAAAAGCATTCTATGCACCTGAGGTCATTATGACCTACAGTGAATCAGGTATCACCGAACTGTCCCACAATCTGCATAAATGTATCAAAAAACATATCTGCCGTGGAAAATACAGGGATGTGAATCGTCCTGTTCTTCTCAATAGCTGGGAGGGATGCTATTTCGATTTCAACGGGGAAGATATCTATCAGCTGGCTGTACAGGCAAAAGATCTGGGAATCGATCTTCTGGTTATGGATGACGGCTGGTTTGGTAAGAGAGATGAAGATATTTCCGGTCTGGGTGACTGGTATGTTAACGAGAAGAAACTTGGCGAATCCCTGCCACATCTGGTAAAAAGAATCACAGACCTGGGCATTAAGTTCGGCATCTGGTTTGAACCGGAATGTATCAATGAAGACAGTGATCTCTATAGGGAACATCCCGACTGGGCTCTCCAGATACCAGGAAGAGATCCGGTTCGTGCCAGATATCAGCTGGTACTGGATTTCTCGAGAAAGGAAGTCGTCGATTACATCTTCGATTCCGTATGTGACGTGCTGGATCAGGCGGATATCTCTTATGTGAAATGGGATTTCAACCGCAGCATCACGGACGCCTTCTCTCACGACACCAGCGATCAGGGTAAGGTTCTGTATGATTATATCCTTGGCTTATATGATTTCCTTGAAAGACTGCTGGCACGTTATCCGGACCTCCTGCTGGAAGGATGCAGTGGCGGAGGAGGAAGATTTGATGCCGGTATGTTGTATTATTCTCCCCAGATCTGGTGCAGTGATAATACGGATGCCATCGATCGTCTGAGAATCCAGTACGGGACTTCGTTCGGATATCCTATACCAACCATGGGTTCCCATGTTTCAGCTGTTCCCAATCATCAGACGGGCAGAATAACACCCCTTAAAACCAGGGGGGTAGTCGCTATGTCCGGAACTTTCGGTTATGAGCTGAACCCGGCTTACATGACAGATCAGGAGAAGGAAGATGTCAGGGCACAGATAGAAGATTACAAAAAGGTACGTCATCTGATTCAATACGGTCTTTATTACAGGCTGACCAATCCGTTTCTACAGGAGACGGCTGCCTGGATGTTTGTATCGGAAGACCGTTCAGAAGCCCTTCTAAATGTGGTTCAGCAGCAGGTTCACGGTGCATCACTATGCACTTATGTCCGCCTGCGGGGCTTAAAAAAGGACGCCCTTTATCAGGAAGAAGTCAGCGGTAAGATTTATCCGGCCAACGCCCTGATGGAAGTTGGCTACCCACTTCCCACAGAACTCGGTTCTTACCAGACTTTCCAGATCCATTTCAAAGAATATTACTGAGAATCTGACCTTACTGGTCAGTAATCAAAGCATTCAAAAATAGGGTGGCTGATACTAAAATCAGCCACCCTTTTAAAATATCTTAGTTTAATTTAATTTTAACTGATTTCCGCACCGGAAGGCATATCTTTTTCCGGTGTCATCAGGCAGAGTTCTCCGTCCGGTTTTACCGCACACAAAAGCATTCCTTCGGAAAGAACCCCGGCCAGCTTGGCAGGTTTCAGGTTCACAAGAACCATAACCTTCTTTCCAACCATTTCTTCCGGTGTATAGTATTTCTTGATACCGGATACGATCTGTTTGGTCTGGCTGCC
The DNA here is from genome assembly GCA_902796415.1 of uncultured Lachnospiraceae bacterium. Lineage (GTDB taxonomy): Bacteria > Bacillota > Clostridia > Lachnospirales > Lachnospiraceae > Anaerobutyricum. The sequence goes on along the minus strand of CADBOX010000173.1, from coordinate 1,976 downwards.
AATCTTCACCTGAGAGCAGAGGAGCTTCTTGGATTTCTTCACGGCTTCACAGGCGATGATCTCACCAACCTGAAACTGCATATTTTCGAAATCATCGAAAGTGATTTCCGGTTTGGCTTCCACTTCAATGGTCTCTTCCGTGGACTCTTCTTCAACCGCCTCTTCCGGTTCATCCGATGCATAGATGGCATCAACTTTCTTCATCACTTCTTCCAGATCCAGTCTCGCAAAGAGAATCTCGGGTTTGTCCGTCACTTTGGTATCATTTTCATAAAGACCGAACATCTCCAGTTCGTCCATACTTCTTTCTTTCGCATTCAGCTGGGCGAAGATCTTCTCAGCAGTCTCCGGCATGAATGGGGAGAGGAGAGAAGCACCGATGGTGATACCTTCCACCAGATTGTAAAGCACGGTGGACAGACGATTCTTCTTGGAAGGATCTTTGGCGAGTACCCATGGGGTCGTCTCATCGATATATTTGTTGCAGCGTTTGAAGAGATTGAAGATCTCTGTCATAGCATCGGCTACTCTGAGTTGTTCCATCTTATGGATCACTTTATACTTGGTGTCCAGAGCAACATCCATCAGGTCTTTGTCAAATACGTCGGAGACTCCTGTATTGGCCACAACACCATCAAAATATTTATTTGACATGGAGATTGTACGGTTAACCAGGTTGCCTAATGTATTGGCAAGGTCGGAATTAATTCGTTCCACCATAAGTTCCCAGGTGATGACACCGTCATTTTCAAAAGGCATCTCATGAAGTACGAAGTAGCGGACTGCATCCACACCAAACAAATCTACCAGATCATCCGCATAGATCACATTTCCTTTTGACTTGCTCATCTTGCCGCTTCCTACCAGAAGCCAGGGATGACCAAATACCTGCTTTGGAAGCGGAACGTCCAGAGCCATCAGAAAGATCGGCCAGTAAATGGTATGGAAACGTACGATATCTTTTCCGATAAGGTGGAGGTCCGCAGGCCAGTACTTGCGGAAGAGCTCTCCGTGATTGCCATCCACATCAAAACCCATGGTCGTAATATAGTTGCTAAGTGCGTCAAGCCATACATAGACTACATGCTTGGGATCAAAATCCACGGGAATACCCCAGGAGAAAGAAGTCCTGGAGACACAGAGATCCTGAAGACCCGGTTTCAGGAAATTGTTGATCATCTCATTTTTGCGGGACTCCGGCTGTATAAATTCCGGATGATCCTCGATGTATTTCATGAGACGGTCAGCATATTTGCTCATCTTGAAGAAATATGCTTCTTCTTTGGCATGTCCTACCGGACGGCCGCAGTCGGGACACTTTCCATCCACGAGCTGGGATTCGGTGAAGAAGGACTCACAAGGAGTGCAGTAAAGGCCTTCATAATAGCCTTTATAGATATCTCCCTGGTCATAAAGCTTCTTAAAGATCTTCTGTACCGTCTTCTCGTGATAATCATCTGTGGTACGGACAAATTTATCATAGGATGTATTCATCAGATCCCAGATGGTCTTAATCTCACCGGCGACATTATCCACAAAGGCTTTCGGTGTCACACCGGCCTCCTGGGCTTTCAGTTCGATCTTCTGGCCATGTTCATCCGTACCGGTCTGGAAGCGGACATCATAACCTTCTTTTCTCTTAAATCTCGCGATGGCATCTGCCAGGACCACCTCGTAAGTATTACCGATATGTGGTTTTCCGGAAGTGTAGGCAATGGCCGTCGTGAGATAATATGGTTTACTCATATATGCATTTCCTCCTGTTATATTCAGTTAGATAATCTTTTCTCCGGAAAAGAATCCTTAATATTATAGAATAAATATATCGGTTCGTCTACAAAAAAATCATTATTTTTTGGCTTTTCATCCATTTGACATATCCTTCTGCAGATTATACAATCAGATGGAGACGCTATCCCAATCTGATTGTATAAAAAAGGATTATTAAGAAATCCGGAAAGGAGACCGGACATGGA
>CADBOX010000172.1 GCA_902796415.1 uncultured Lachnospiraceae bacterium | reverse complement strand
TAATTCCGGCCAGAGATCATCCAAAGGATGGCTTTTCGATCTGGGAGGCATCTTCCTGCAGGGCAGCAATATGTTTGAAACGCTCGTGATGAACTATATGCCGGAATCTCCCACAGATAGTCATGCGTTCAGCGGCAGGATCCAGAAACCCTGCTGGGAGGCAGGCGGAAGCGAGGTAGTACAACGCATATGCAGCGAAAGTCCCATCGACAACCTTGCGGAACTGTATACGAACTGGAGCCGCGCGGTTTACATCGATCCTGAGATGGACATGTCAGGGCCTGTCGGGATCAGCGTCGTGAAGCTTTCAGAGACAGAACATACGGAAAGATCCATTGAACCGATGACCCTGTGGCGGTGGAACTCCGACGGCCCGAACAAAAACTGCTTTACCCCGAAGAAACATTATGCGGAACAGGCATTATGGAGACAGTTTGGGATCATCACAATGACAGTTTCCACGGACGGTGCAACGAAGCAGCACCCGCCGGGGATATTCGGACAATACCAGAGGCTGGCGGAATCGGCGGGAAGCAGGTGGACCGATCTGGTAGGCGTGAGCATGGAGGCTGATGGAAATGCCACATCCTGGCTGCCTGTCGACGAGATCACAGACAGCTTCCGGATCAACGACCTGGTCATTACGGATACCGGCGATGACGGATGGGTCATCCGCATCAATGACGCTGTGGAGACTACAAAAGAAGTCGTTTCCGTTGTCTTTAAGAGCTACCTCAAAGGGATCTGTGAGATCAGGAACTTAAAACTGAGGGATCCGGTTGATCCGTATGCTGCAGGCTTCATCCAGGAAGAAACAGAAATAATGTATTCGATCATTGACCCTTATTTCAAAGAATGGCTGTCACTGATTAAGCCGGATGATCCAAAAGAAGAGAGGGTGATGGAATGGTACTCCCGGCTCAGGAAAATGGTATTGGACCGTGGAGAGGAACTGTTTGAGAACAGTACCTCCAGGGATCTTACAGGGATAGAAACAGAAACAGGGATAGAGAATATCGCAACAAAGTACTGGCAGTTTGTAAACAGGGTAAATAAAAGATTAAAGAAAAGAAAGGAAGGATAAGATTGAATACAGAAGGTAAGATACCGTCTGTGTACGGCACAATGAAGAAAATACTAATCTATTTAAACAGCCCGCAGGAGCAGAAAAACCTGAAGGGGAATCTTGCAGTGATCCGCAATTCCGCCGGAAAAAACTATGAGGATGTTACGGAGGTCTGGCCGATCCTGTTCCCGCTTATCCCCCAGGAATTTTTGGGTACCGGTCCGCTGACTTATAAGGAAAAGGCGCTGCTTGTTACATTACAGCTTTATGCGATTGGTCAGCAGGGCTCAGATAAAATGCCGGATGATGAAAGCAACAGTATTGGCAGTTCACTGCATAAGATCAGAGGAGAGTACTCGACATCTTTGGACAAACGGTTTAATACAATGCTCACAGCAACAACTTTTGATGAGTTTACGTATCATTTGAGACAGATATTCAAAATGGGAAAATCAAATAATGCTTTTTCGGCGAACTTTCCAGCACTGGCTGAGGACCTGTTCTGGTATCAGAATGGGAGGAACAAACAAATCTGCCTGAAATGGGCAAGAGATTATTATCGACCGGCGGCTGCAGGCGAAAACGATCAGTAAAGAGTACCGTATTACAAACGACCATAATAATTGAGAGGAGATACTATAAAATGAAAGAAAAACGCGTTTATCTGGACATCCATGTAATTCAGACCCTTCCGCCTTCAAATGTGAACAGAGATGATACAGGCAGCCCGAAAACAGCTGTGTATGGTGGTGTAAGGCGTGCAAGAGTGAGCTCACAGTCCTGGAAAAGGGCGATGAGGCAGTATTTCCTGGAAGAGTCCGCAGAAAATCTGGGAGTGAGAAGTTTAAATGGTATCGGATATGTAGCCGAAAGGATTGTTGAGGCAGACTCTTCTGTCACAGAAGAGAAGGCAATGGAAATGGCAGAAAAGATCTTCAATGATGCTGGCATCAAGACAAAAGACCAGAAGACAAAAGCACTGTTTTTCCTGGGAAAGAAACAAGCTGACCAGTTAGCTGTTGCGGCAGTCAGAGGTGAAACGGACAAAAAGGTACTGAAACAGATTTTTTGTGACAATCCGGCTATAGACATTGCTCTGTTCGGAAGAATGGTAGCTGATGACCCTTCTTTGAATGAAGATGCGTCTGCCCAGGTAGCTCATGCGATATCGACACATGAAGTTCAGACGGAATTTGATTATTACACTGCAGTAGACGAACTAGCACCTGAAGATAATGCCGGTGCAGGAATGATCGGTACTATCGAGTACAATTCATCTACACTGTACAGATATGCTAATGTTGCGATGCACGATCTGGTCAGGCAGCTGGGAAGTAAAGAACAGGCTATTGCCGCAGCAAAACTGTTCATTCAGGCTTTTGCAAATTCGATGCCTTCAGGAAAATCAAATACGTTCGCAAACCAGACACTCCCGAAGATGATCATGAT
>CADBOX010000171.1 GCA_902796415.1 uncultured Lachnospiraceae bacterium | reverse complement strand
TAAGAAAATGCAATTCATAAATCATGATAATTATTAAAAATATAGGAAAAAATTAGACATGGTCATAATCAGGATTAAGGGATAAGAACACAAAAAAACCGGGAAAATCTTCCCGGTTAAAAAAATGATCGATATGAAATCAATATTTCATTATTCAAGATTGTCAGTAATTGGATTTTTCCTGCAGATGCAGGAGGATTTTACGGAAATACTCTGGAAGCGGCGCTTCTGTCTCAATGTAGGCTCCGGTCACCGGATGTATGAATCCAAGGATCTGTGCGTGCAGGCACTGACCCTGTGTGGTATAGGGTGATTTTTTTCGGCTTCCGTAGACTGTGTCACCGAGAAGGGGATGCCTGCACCAGGCCATGTGGACACGGATCTGATGTGTTCGGCCTGTCTCGAGTCGACACTCAACATATGTATAATCCCCATATCGCTCAAGGACGCGGACATGCGTGACAGCGGGTTTGCCGTCCGGGCGCACCGCCATCTTTTTCCTGTCAGACGGATCACGGCCGATTGGCTGTGAGATCGTGAGTGTGTCTTCTTTGATGTTTCCGCACACGATTGCCCTGTATCTGCGCACGATGGAGTGTTCAGCAAGCTGGTCTGCGATACTTCTGTGCGCCTGATCGTTTTTGCAGATAATAATGCTGCCGGTGGTGTCCTTGTCGATCCTGTGGACAATACCGGGGCGGAGAACTCCATTGATACCGGAGAGACTGGAGCCGCAGTGATACATGACTGCGTTGACCAGTGTACCTGTATAATGGCCGGCAGCGGGGTGAACGACCATGTCCTTGGGTTTATTGACAACGAGTACATCCTGATCCTCATACAGGATATCGAGAGGGATGTCTTCAGGCAGTATATCCGGCATCATCTGGACAGGGAGACAGATCCGGACGGTTTCGCCGCCCTCCACGACCGAACTGGGCTTCAATGTCTTCCCCTCTTCCGCCGGGATACTTACATTTCCTTCTTTGATGAGCTTTTTGATATAGCTGCGGGACTGACCGGGAAGACGGTCTGCAAGGACGCGGTCTATTCGCTGTCCGGCCTGTTCCGGACTGATCACGATCGTGAAAATATCGTCTTCCGGACCTGAACCCGGGGAAAGACCGTCAAGATCATCCTGTTCTTCCTGCTCAGCGGAATAATTCGTACATTCTTCCATATGAATCCTATCTAAATGAAACTTTATGAATCTTTTCCCAGAAATGCCAGATCTTCTTCCTTATAGAAAAAGAGGCACAGCAGAACCATGATGATGGTAGCGCAGGTGATATAAATATCCGCTACGTTAAAAACAGGAAAGTCGATCAGAGAAAAATAAATAAAGTCACGCACATAGGACAGAAGGATGCGGTCGATCAGGTTGCCGACGGCACCCGCTGCAATTGCGCACAGACAGAGAACCGCAGGTATATATTTGCGTCCGGAAGGAATTCTGGACAAAATATAACCAATGACGATCAGTGCAGCGGCAGTGATCACAAAAAAGAAGGGGCGTGCATTCTGCAGGATGCCGAAAGCCGCACCGCGGTTCTGCACGTAGGTAAATTCCAGTACGCCGGGAATGAGAGGGATTGCGGTTCCGGAGGCCAGTACTCGGACAGCGATCTTCTTTGTGATCTGGTCAAGAACAATGAGTACTGCAGTCAGAACTATACAGGCGGATGTTCTGGCAAAAGAAGCGTTTGTATTGACTGTATTCTTTTTATTTGTCTTTTGAATCGTCTGTTGAAGGTCCGTGTCATCCCGGCGTTTATCCTGAGTACTCATAGAGGATCCCCTTGAAAGAGCATGCGGCTGGTTGCCCCACCCCGCAGTGCCCGGTATAAGTTTGTTGTCATGACAGAAAAAACAGCCATGACGGTTTTCCCGCCATGGCACAGGTGCGTGATTTGAACCGGCTTCTGCAGCCGGTGAGAAACAGATCATCTGCCGGTAAAGGGCATATCCAGTGCGGAACTTCCATCCTGGTCAGCTCCGGCAGGTGTGGAGATATCACCGCTGATATCAACACTGGAAGGAGTGATCACGAAGATATAGTGGGAGATCTTCATGACATTGCCCTGTACTGCATAGCAGGAACCGGATGTAAAGTCGATGATACGCTGAGCAATATCGACATCAAGTCCCTCAAGGTTGAGCACGACAGTGCTGCCCTGCAGGATCAGATCCGTAACTTCGCTTGCGTCATTGACGGAAGTGGGTTTGACAATACAGACTTCCATACCGGATTCGGAATACTGACGTTTGACAGTAGGTCTGTTTGCGGGGGCTCCGTCGCCCATCGAACGTCTGCGTGTGCTTCTGGGTACAGATGTGTTCTCAAGCTCTTCCATTTCTAATTCGTCCTCTTTTTCATAATCTGCGTTGCTGCTCTGGGGAGTATCATCTTCATAGCCGGTATCATAACCGGGATCCTCATTCTCATTCTCATCATCATAAGGATCATCATTGAACTTCATCGCATTGATGATCTTGTCCATAACACTCATTGGCTTTTTCCTCCATGTATTACATATAAAAAGACTTTTACTGATCCGGAATAGAATATTGAGTTTTCGATGATCATGGCATATGTTCCGAAAAGAAAAGCCTTTTGTTGATCAGATCGCGTAATTTCTTTTTCCGAAAATCGCGGTTCCGACACGTATATGTGTAGCACCTTCCTCGATAGCGACCTCAAAATCTCCGGTCATACCCATTGACAGGATATTCATAGAGACATTATCAATGGATTGGCGATCGATGTCAACAGATAATTCCCGGAGTTTTTTAAAAAAGATCCGGTTGGTCTCAGGGTCATCCGTATAAGGAGCGACTGTCATCAGCCCGCAGATATGGATACCCGGAAGAGTGGAGATCTCTTTGACCAGGGGCAGCACATCACCGTATCCGAGACCGAATTTGCTCTCCTCTCCCGCCGCGTTTACTTCGAGAAGGATATCCATGACCCTTCCTGCCTTCACGGCCTCTTTACTGATAGCGGCGGCCAGAGAGGCGCTGTCAACACTGTGGATCATGACAGCCTTGTCCATAAGATATTTGACCTTGTTTCTCTGCAGATGACCGATCATGTGCCACTGTATGTCAGAGGGAAGCTGCGGGAATTTGTCATTGATCTCCTGTACACGATTCTCTCCGAAACTGCGCTGTCCCGCGTCGTATGCTTCCTGCAGGTCTTCAACAGGCATGGTCTTTGTGACACAGATCAGGGTGACGTCGCTGCGGCTCCTGCCTGCCCTGTCACAGGCAGCCTGAATGCGGGTTTCCACGGAATGAATATTTTCGGCAATCATGGTTATCTAAATCCTCTGTCAATAATTGTTTAACTGTCAATAATTGTTTAACTGTCAATAATTGTTGAAACGGATGGTATCCGCATGCAGGACGATGTAATCGTATTCCTGCAGACCGTACAGCTGGTTGGAAGAGACGATGGCATACTCACTGTTCTCCATCTGGATCTCTACCTGACGAAAATCCGGATACCCCTTGTTGATATAGTAGACTCCGGTCAGACTTTCCTTTTTGCCCAGGGTGAACTGATCTGTTGAGTTGGGCCTCTCCAGTATCTCCCCGTCCCGAAGTACAGAATTGTCCAGATAGTATTCATCTTCTGTCTCGCTGTAGGGAACAGCGGGGATAAATCGCGTGCCCTGACCCTGGTTTGCAGTATAGACTCTGAGGAGAACTCCCTGTTTTCCGTTGGAGCCCTCAATGACATAATCTTTGGGGACCAGGAAGAAATCACCGTAGGTGATGGAAGTCTTAGGAACCTTGAGTCCTCTCTCTTCGCTGGTCAGGATCTCAATATCGACGAAGCGGTCGTTGCAGAAGGCTTCCACAGAGTTGGAGAACTTCAGGTTGATAATGGAACTGTCCTCATT
>CADBOX010000170.1 GCA_902796415.1 uncultured Lachnospiraceae bacterium | reverse complement strand
ATTTGAAAAAGATAACTCCAGTAGTACAGGTGTAGAATGGGATGGAACCAATGCCAAAGCTACAATCACAATCGACAACAAGGGCGGTTCCGTCCTTCCTTCCACCGGTGGCATCGGTACCACAATCTTCTACGTAATCGGTACTATCCTTGTAATCGGTGCTGGCGTCCTGCTGGTTACACGCAGAAGAATGCATGCATAATAATCTCTCCAGAGATTAATAACTGAATAATAACAAAAGTTTAACGGAGGCTGGTCTGGATTAAGGCCAGCCTCTTTTTAAGAATCAGGGTACCAAAGATTTCTTATGGACAGAGATGGCCTGTTTCATCTGTTGTGAGTATTCATCTTTGCCCTGTATGAAGGATTCTCTTATGGAAGTTCCGATGTACTTATCTGGGCTTTTATGGTAAGATAAATATAGAAAAATTGGTATGATATTTTATATATTCTGTTGGAAGATAGGAGCATATAAAGCATGACAGATCAGGAATTAAGAAAACTAAAACGATCCGAACTTCTTCAGATCATGATAGCACAGAGCAAGAAGATTGCGGAATTACAGGAGAAACTGGAAGAGGCAGAGCGTAAACTTGAGGATAGAAGAATTCTTCTTGATAATGCGGGCAATATCGCAGAAGCTGCCCTTCGCCTGAACCATATCTTTGAAGATGCACAGAAAGCAGCAGAACAGTATCTTTCCAATGTTCGCAGACAGACGGAGGAGTCTTTGGAATCTGATATTGACGCAGAGACGGAATAGCTCGGGACGAGATCAGAAGATAGAGAACGATGAAGGAAGCATATAGGAAGTGACATAAATATGAGATCGGATAAAGAGAAGAAGAAAGAGATAATATTAGATGAGAACAACGACCCGACTTTGGAACAGCTCGAGGAGGAACTGGGCAGGGTGGATTACCGGATCCGGTTTGCCAAGACTTTCCGAAGTACCTTGTTTACTTTGATAACAGTATCGGCAATCGCGGTTCTGATCGCAGTTATCTTTCTCCCGGTTCTTAAGATATATGGCAAATCTATGAAAGGAACGCTGGATGGCGGGGATATCGTTTTTTCCCTGAAGCAATCCAATCCGAAGACAGGGGATATCATCGCATTCTACTATAACAACAACATCCTGATTAAGCGCGTGATCGCCAATGGAGGAGACTGGGTGGATGTGGATGAAGCCGGAAATGTCTATGTGAATAATGTCCAGTTGGATGAGCCTTATCTGAAAGAGGGCAAAGCCTTCGGAGAGTGCAATATCGAGCTTCCTTATCAGGTGCCCGACGCGAGGATTTTCGTGATGGGAGATAACAGAAAGGTGTCCATTGATTCCAGAAATACATCCGTCGGATGTGTGGCGGAGGAACAGATTGTAGGAAAGATCGTATTCCGTATCTGGCCGATCGCCAAGATGGGCTTCATCCATTAGACAGGTGTGGCGACGGTGGAATCCTTCGCAGGATACCGATTGAAGTAGATTAATCAAGGAGATGTCTGATTCATTGAGTTCGAGAAGAGGATATCACAGCAGAGCAAAAAAGAATAGGAATAGAAGAAAACGATTTATTTCAGGACTGATCAACGTGATTTTAGTCCTTATCTTCCTGACTGGAGTGGGTTTATTGGTCTACCCGTCTTTTTCGGATTGGTGGAATTCATTTCATCAGACCAGAGCGGTGGCTTCTTACATGGAGGCAGTTGCTGATATGTCTTCCGAAGAAAATGAGAAGATGTGGGATGCAGCTATGGCCTATAATGACAAGTTGGCGGAAACAGGAGTGAAGTACAACCTGTCCAAGGAAGAGTTGAAAGAGTACAACAGTCTTCTGGATATCACCGGAACCGGAATCATGGGATATATCGATATCCCTAAGATTAAGATTAAACTACCTATTTATCATGGTGTGGATGACTCGGTTCTTCAGGTGGCCATCGGCCATCTGGCGGGGATGTCCCTTCCGGTGGGTGGAAAAACTGCCCATTGTGCGGTTTCCGGCCATAGAGGACTGCCTTCCGCCAGATTGTTTACCGATATCGACCGGTTGGTGGAGAAGGATACCTTTACCATAACGGTTCTGGATAAGACTTTAACCTATGAGGTTGACAGGATCCGGATCGTCCTGCCCCACGAACTGCAGGATCTCCAGATGGAGCAGGGGAAAGACTATGTGACGCTGGTCACTTGTACCCCCTACGGTATTAATACCCACCGCCTGCTGGTTCGGGCTCATCGTATCGCCAACCTGGCAGATGATGTGAGGATCTCGGCGGATGCCCTGAAGGTGGATCCACTGATAGTGGCCCCCATCATCGCAACCTCTATCCTGGCAATTTTACTGTTGTGGCTTATCCTGAATAACTTAAGTAAAAAGAAAAAAGAAAAACTAGTGTTAGAATATAAGAGACGTTTGAGAGAGGAGGGTATCGAGCAATGAGAATAAGTAAGGCTGTGGGCCGGCTTGCTGTCACCATGAAGTTGATGGCCCTGCTGTGTGCCCTGGTCATCCTTCCCTTCGGGAGCTTTGTCTTACGAGCTGATGCAGCTGAGGGCAAGGCCAACCTTACCGTCAACTGGGATCAGAAAGACCAGGAACTGGTCCTGTATCGTGTGGCCGTGAGAAATAGTGATGGCAGTTATACTCTGACCGATGACTTCAAGGACTATGGGGTGGATATCCTGAATGCCGATGAGAAGCAACTGGAGAATGCGGCAGAGCTCCTGGCTGCTTATGCAACCCGTGATAAACTGGAACCTCTTAATAAGCTGAAGACAGACGGCACCGGAAAATATACCTTCAGTGATCTGGACTATGGCGCCTACATGGTCTTTAATAAAGCGACGGTAGAGGGAAATACGACCTCTGCAGTGCCCGTGTTCGTCTATCTGGAGAAAGATATGGAAGTTCAGATCAAACCTTTGGATGAGGTTACGACTTCCTGTAAAGTATACAAGATCTGGGATGATAATGATTCCAAGGACAGACCGGACAGTATCGTGATTCAGCTTCTGAATGAAGACGGTTCCGTCCGTGATGAGCAGACCCTTTCCGGGAAGAATAACTGGTACTATGCCTGGACAAACCTTCCGGAAGGAAAATATAAGGTCGTGGAGAAGAAAGTGCCCTCCGGTTACTCCTTGTCCGCCAGCCGTCTGAAAGAGACGTGGAAATTGACCAACAAGAAGAAAACAAAGTCAACGCAGCCCTCCGGATCGACTCCCAGTGGAGGGGAGAAGAATCCTCCGGGTAATTCCAAGAAGATCCCTCAGACGGGACAACTCTGGTGGCCGGTACCTATCCTGGCATCGGCGGGATTCCTGTGTATGATCATCGGTCTGCTGAGACGGAGGAAAAAAGACAGTTAGGTCAATAAAAAACAGAATAACAGGGTAAATGATACAAGCAGTTTTTGTTAGAGATCAGAGGCAAAGCTGCTTGTATTTTTGTTGTAAAATTGACAAAAAATGGTATAATCGTTATACAGGCATACTAGGTGCTTTTTCGTTTTATTACTTAAAGTCGGGAGGATAACAGCGTGGATTGGTTTTGGAAAATGATTCAATCATATCTGAATAACCACAAAAAATTAGCCAGATGGCATCGCGTCATTATGGCTATGGCTGCTGTTGTGGTGTTTTTAACTACATATGCGTTGATTCTCCCTGCCATCACCATTGACAAAGAATCCTCCACACCAGCGGAAGGGATCTACCTGGAAGAGGGGGAAGAAGAATCACATGATTTAAAGGAAGAGGACAAGTCTGCCTCGGAAGAAGAGAAGAAGGAAGAGACTGAAAAGAGTGATTCCACCGAAAAGGAGAGTTCGGATACTTCTGACAAGAAAGAAGCGGATAAAGGCGAAACGGACAAGAAGGAAACAGATAACAAGGAAGCGGACAGTAAGGAAACAGACAAAAAAGAAACAGAGAAAAAAGAGACCGGGAAAAAGGACTCGGATCCGGCCGATAATCCTTCAGAAAATGAGCAGAAGAAAGAGGATGTTGAGGAAGATAAATCCCCTGCCAATTCTCTGGAGGTTGAGGAGGAGAAGTATAAAGTTCTTGTATCCTATAAAGAAGGGGCCGGGATTCCGGACAGTGCGGAGTTAGATGTAAAAGAGCTGGAGAAAGACTCCAAAGAATATAAACATCTGTTCAAAAAAGTGAAAAAGACCCTGCAGAAGGAGAAGAAGAATAAGAAGGTGGGGGATATCCTTGTCCGATTCTTCGATATCTCCATCAAGGATGATCAGAAAGAGATCCAGCCAAATGAAAAGGTAAATGTTGAGATCACGACAGATCCGGTGAAAGTGGAAAAACCGGACCGGATTGAGGCAATCCATTTTGACGGAGAAAAGGCGGAGCGCATCGAGACGGAAGCGGAAGAAACCAAGAAAGGCGTGGAAGCCGTCTCATTTGACATGGAAGAAACCACAGTATATGGAATAATTTACTCTGTGGACTTCTCGTACTCGGTAAACGGGAAAATGTACGAATTCAGTCTCCCCGGAGGCGGATTTGTGAGTTTCACAGATTTGGTAGAAGTACTTGGTATCGTTGACGATACAAACTCTGATAATAATGGGGATGAAAGCAGGGCTGAAATCGCAGAAAATACGGATGAAAATGCTGCCGGCAAAGCAACGAGAAATTTTGTGGCGGATATCGTTTCTGTAGAATTCAGCACACCGGACCTTGTGGATGTCAGTAAGGTTGATTCAAATACCACGGTTGGCCAGATTAAGGAAAACCGTGGGCTTGAATGTGAGTACAGTGCGGAACTGACAGAAAAACAGATCTCGGAGATCAATGCACAGACGGTAAAAGCCGGTGACTGGGCTTTGGTCAGTGTACGCCCGTTTGAGACCGAAGAAACGCTGACCGTTACCATGGAGGACGGGGAAGTATTTTCGATCAGGGTGAAGGACGCCCAGCTGAAGAAGACCGTGATCAGCGCGAGCGGCGCGACATACGGGATTACCGTGACGTATGGACCGGAGGCGGGGATTCCGGAGGGGTCAGAGCTGGATGCCAGCGAGATTCTGCATGAGACGGAAGCGGCCGACGGAGCCACAGAATATGAAACATATATCGCAAAAGCGCAGGAAGCGCTCGGACTGGAAACGGGTGTGTTCGCGTATGCCCGTATTTTCGACATTAAGATTGTCGATTCAAATGGTCAAAAAGTTGAAATTGCGGCGCCGGTGGATGTCAGAATCGAACTGGCGGATAAAGAAAACAGCATGAATACGAAGGTCGTCCACTTTGCAGACGGCGCAGAGACCGGTGATGTGGTGGAGAACATTGAGGCTGATGGAGAGATTGTCCGCTTTGAGGCGGAAGGCTTCTCGGCCTATGCGATCGTTGAGGGACCGTCGCCGGTTAATTCGAATATTGATACGGT
>CADBOX010000169.1 GCA_902796415.1 uncultured Lachnospiraceae bacterium | reverse complement strand
GGTATGGAAATCAAACCGTAATAAGAATGAGAGTAGTTATACTGATAGTAATAAGATCTATCCTATCCTATCCGGATGGGATGGGATAAGATAGCCTGATATGGGAATGAAGCAAGTATTCCTGTTAGAGGATCGTCTTCAAGTTACAAGTAAGGTTTCAGCACTTCAATAAGATAATGGACCATTGTTCCGGGAGCGGATTTGCTGGGCGCTTTTCTCATGTTGATCTCCTCCAGCATTTTTGCGTTCCGGATCGCATTATCCATGTAAGGCCGGAGGACATCAAACATATCCGGCCGATTTTTGTAATAGCTGCCAAGGTTTCTTGACTTCAGGCACTCTGAGAGTTTCGGCCAGTATTCATCCCGATGGAGGTCTGACTGCAGGAACATGAAATGGAGAAGAAACCATAGCTCAATGCATTGGTTCGACCATATGGGATGATACCTGGTTTCTTCTGTGCCGGCAGCTGCACAGAGTTCTGAAGTGTGATCAAAGCTCTCAGGAGGAAAATCATCCTTGTCATAGACCAGCCAGACATGCTTATAAACATTGTTGCTGCGGGCTACATCTTTTAACGCCCGGTTGAACAGACTCACCGTATTGGCGCCTTTTCCTGAGATATCCAGATGGATACGATCCCGGAACCTGATGTCGATGATTTCTTTGATTCGTTCGAAATATTTCGGTTCGGTATTTATTCCCTCGGAAACAATTAAATGATATTCAGGGGAGATCATCTGCCGGGAATCACGACGGGGCTTCATCCAGGACTTACCCATGTCGGATTTTTTAGGAGGCTTTCGGCTCATGGTCAAACCTCCCAGCTCAGCATATTCTTAAGATACGGGTCAGCCCCATACCGTCCTTCCAGATACTGCTTATCATAAGCAGCTGTATTGTTGATGGGATCGTTATTCTCCTTGCGAAGCTCAGAGAGAGAATAGACCTCACTGCTGTTTTCCTCATCCAATGCGGCAAACCAGATCTCATCCCTGCGGAAGATGCTGTTCTTCATCGTGGACATGTCGTGCGAAGTGAAGAGCAGCTGAGCTCCGTTCTTATTGATCTCCAGGTTCGTAAAGAGCCGGATAACATAGCGAAGAAGCTTTGGATGCAGTTTCGCATCCAGCTCATCCACAATTACCAGGCGTCCCTCCTTCAGTGCCATCAGAATAACCGGAAGAGCAGCAAACAACTTCCGGGTTCCGTCCGATTCACTGGAAAATGGTAGTTCATAGAGCGTATCGTGGAGAGTTCTCTGCAGGTAGAATTCATTGCTCTGCTTATCAAAACGGTATCCGGTAATACCGATTCCCATGTCATTCATCATGGTAAGGAAGTGTTTCTTCGATAAGTCATCATTAGAGAGAAGAATTTGCTGTTCAGCCAACGGGTTAGCATAGTTGCGGAAGATGCACTCTTCAAACCAGCGAATGACCTCTACGATGACAGGGATAGAATAGTTGATCGCAAGGAAGGAGAGCAGAGGCATCTTGGCATTCACTTCGGTGTTTATATTCTTGCTCCCTAAAATAGTCCCGAGGGAGATCGATCCATGATCGCGCTCAAAAATCCTGGCTGCCCGACTGGCACCGAGCTTTCGGCGATAGAGGGTTTCCTCCTCTATTATGTCGTGAAGAAGCGCAATATAGTACCGATACTCATAATCGCCAATGCGGAAAAACAGCTCAAATCGGGAAGGCGATTCTTTGGAATTCTCATCAAACAGATACGGGACACAGGACACCTTCTGTTGAACAATGAAGCGAGTATGATTCTTATCAAGCTCGTAGACAGGCTCTGTAACAAGTGAGATCACACATCCCAGAGCCGCAAGAAGATTGGACTTGCCGCCTCCGTTTGGTCCGTAGATAACGCCAACAGGCAGGATATCACTTCCCTTTTCCGTCTTGATAAGGCTGTCCTTAAACTCCGACAGAGCCGCAGCCTGAAAATCGAAGGTAGTTTCATCACGATAGGAGCGGAAGTTGCTGAATGAAAACTGACATAACATGTAAGCCACCCCCTTTCAACTGGTTTTCTATATTGCTTATGGTAGCATGTACTTATGGAATAATCAATGTTTAAAGCGAATATACAAAAAATTATTTAATATTATCGGGCTAAACGAAGAAATTTGGACGTTTAATATGTGGCGAATGTATCTGCGCACAAACAGAGCATTTTTCCGTTATACATTTATGAGAACAATTCGGGAAGGAGGGCATACGGTGAATCTGGAAGATCAATACGACCGGATTTTCAAATATCTGTATTTTCATCTTCACGACAGGCATATGGCGGAAGATATGACACAGGAAGCTTTCCTTCGGTTTCTT
>CADBOX010000168.1 GCA_902796415.1 uncultured Lachnospiraceae bacterium | reverse complement strand
CTATGATCAGCCAGAGCAGATCGGAAAGTAACAAAAACTGCTTTATTCTTGTATCATCATATCATAAACAAAGAAAGAATAAAACAATCTTTTTTCCATTTTCTGCATTGCACAAAGATTCTTCTGGTGATAGAATAGGGGGTAATTCGCTATGAGATAAGGAGCCCTGAGATGGAGCGTTATTATTCTTACTCCCGCTTTCTTAAGGAATATTTTGGAGACAAAATCTATAAGATCTGTCTTGACGGAGGTTTCACCTGTCCCAACCGGGATGGTACTCTCTCCACAGAAGGCTGCATCTTCTGCAGTCAGGGAGGCAGCGGTGATTTTGCGGAAAGTTCTGCCCTCTCCATCACGGACCAGATCCTCCGGGGGAGGAAGCAGACCTCAGAAAAGTATCAGGGGCATCGGTATCTGGCATATTTTCAGGCATTTACCAACACCTATGCACCTCTGTCCCGGCTGCGTCAGTTGTATGAGGAAGCCATTCGCCAGGAATGCATCTGCGGTATCATCATCGGTACTCGTCCGGATTGTCTCCCGGACCCTGTTTTGCAATACATGGGTGATCTGCAGGAAAGAGAAGGAAAGCCCGTGTTTGTGGAGCTTGGACTTCAGACCTGTCATGACAGCACAGCCCTTTTTTTAAACCGGGGCTATAAAACGGAAGTTTTTGCCGATGCGGTGACCAGGTGCCATGAACATGGACTGCGGGTGACGGCCCACACCATTGCAGGACTCCCCGGTGAAACCAGAGAGATGCAGTTTCAGACCATAGAATATCTCAATAGACTGCCGGTCTCCGGCATCAAGATATCCATGTTAAATCTTCTAAAGAATACACCGCTGGCATCATGGTACCAGGAGCATCCTTTTCCTATCTTGACTATGGAAGAGTACGTGGATCTCGTGATCGGTTATCTGGAGCGGCTCAGGCCGGATATCGTCATCGAAAGGATTACCGGCGACGGTTCCAGAACACTTCTGATTGAACCGAAATGGATCTTACATAAACATAAGGTACTGAATACCATTCGAAAAGAAATGAAACGAAGAAATACAAGGCAGGGAATCAAATATGTCTGAGGAATCTTTAACACTATACAAATTAATGATCTTATATATGCTGGATAATCTGGAATTTCCCATGACCACCTCCCAGCTGAGTGAATTCTTTGTCAACAAAGGATACACTTCATATTTTCATCTGCAGCAGGCCATAAATGAACTGCATGATGCCCGGTTCATCCGTGGGGAAGTGGTGCGGAACACCACGAATTATTATCTCACTGCCTCAGGTCAGGAGACACTGGATATGTTTTTGGGTAAGATTCCGGATCCCATCAAAAAAGATATCATGGACTATTTCTCCATGAAAAAGTATCAGCTTAGAAAAGAAGTGGACATCACGGCGGATTATTATCCCCTGAAAAAGGGAGAATATATGGTGAGGACCCAGATCAAAGAAAAGGGCTCCACTCTCATGGAACTGTATCTGAACGTAGTATCCAAAGAGCAGGCCATCGAAGTCTGTGACAAATGGTCTGAGAAATGTGAAAGTGTTTACAGTAAGGTAATGGAGTTATTGTTGCTGGATAAATAAAACAGCTGGATCCATATGTCGGATCCAGCTTTCTTTTTTTATTCTTCCGGTATCTCCATTTCTTCTCCGAGAGCATAGGTTTCAATCAGATCCCAGATTTCGTCTCTGCCGGCTTTTGTGACAGATGAGAAGGGAATGACAGGTACACCCTCGATGACTCTCAGGGTTTCTTTCAGGATCTTCAGGTGTTTTGGTAACTGGCTTCTCTTGATCTTATCTGCCTTGGTGGCGATGATCACAGGGGAGAAACCATTACTTAAGATCCAGCGGTACATCTGAACATCGTTCTTTGTGGGAGGATGTCTCAGATCAATAAGAAGAAAGACCATCCGTAACTGTCTGGAAGTATGGAGATAGTTCTCGATCATAGGTCCCCATTTCTCGGAAACGGATTTGGAGACCTTGGCATAGCCATAACCGGGCAGGTCCACGATGTACAGTTCCTGGTTTACATTGTAGAAATTTATGGTCTGGGTCTTCCCCGGCTGGGATGAGGTCCTGGCCAGAGATTTCCGGTTCATCAGGACATTGATCAGAGAGGACTTCCCCACATTTGATTTACCTGCAAAGGCAACCTCCGGCAGCTGATTCTCCGGAAGTTTGCTGGTAATACCGCAAACTGTCTCCAGGGATGCATTTTTAATGATCATAGTGTTAATCAATCCTCCTTAGAGATGAATGCTTTTTCCAGAACATCTTCCATCTGTTTTACATAGGTGATCTCAAGACCACCAATGACTTCTTTCTCCAGAGAAAGAACATTCTTCTCATTTTTATAAGGCACCAGTACCTCTTTGATTCCGGCCACTTTGGCAGCCAGCAGTTTTTCTTTCAGTCCGCCGATGGGAAGTACCTTACCACGCAGGGTAATCTCACCGGTCATGGCGATATCGCTTCGTACTTTAATGCCCGTAAAAGCGGACAGCATGGCTGTCGCCATGGTGATACCTGCGGATGGACCGTCCTTTGGTACCGCTCCTTCCGGGATATGAATATGGATATCATTATCCTGGAAGAAAGATTCCTCTATATTGAATTTCGGGGCGATGGAGCGTATGTAGCTGAGTCCGATCTCGGCGGACTCCTTCATGACATCACCCATACGTCCGGTCAGCTTCAGTTTTCCCTGCCCCGGCATAGTATTGACTTCGATGGACAGGGTATCTCCTCCTACGGAAGTCCATGCGAGACCACGTACGATTCCGACCTGAGGATCGTCCAGACCGTCTTCTTCAGAGAAGGGAGCAACGTCCAGATAGGTTTCCAGATCTTTGCTGTCCACATAGATGCCCTTTCCTTCTTCCATCAGGCTCCTGGCTGCTTTGTGCATCAAAGTGCCGATCTTTCTTTCCAGATTACGCACACCGGCTTCCCGGGTGTAATTACGAATGATAGAATAGATGGCATCATCGGTGATGGTGATCTGGTCTTCTTTCAGACCGGATGCTTCTCTCTGCTTCTTGATCAGATATTTTTTGGCGATGTGGAACTTCTCATTTTCCGTGTAGCTGGACACTTCGATAATCTCCATACGGTCCAGAAGAGGTTTGGCCACAAGGCTGATGTCATTGGCGGTAGCAATAAACAAAACTTTACTCAGATCCAGAGGAACCTCCAGATAATGGTCTCTGAAATTCACATTTTGTTCGCCGTCCAGGACTTCCAGAAGTGCGGAAGCAGTATCTCCACGGTGGTCACCACTTGCTTTATCAATCTCATCCAGGAGCATCAGGGGATTGGAAACTCCGGCATGGCGGATACCTTCCGCAATTCTTCCGGGCATGGCACCTACGTAGGTTTTCCTATGACCACGGATCTCTGCCTCATCCCTCACACCTCCCAGGGATATTCTCACATATTTTTTATCCAGTGCCCTGGCCACCGATTTGGCGATGGAGGTCTTGCCGGTTCCGGGAGGGCCTGTCAGACACAGGATCGTAGCATTATTTTTCTTGGTAAGATTTCGGACGGCCAGGTAATCCAGCACCCTCTCTTTGATCTTCTCCAGGCCGTAGTGATCCTCCTCCAGGATCTGCTTGGCATGGACAAGGTCATTGTTATCTGTGGACGCTTTCTCCCACGGCATCTCCAGCATGGTTTCGATATAGTTCCGGATGGTGTAACTGTCCGCAGACATAATAGGTATCGTCTTAAAGCGTTTAATCTCCTTCTCGATCTTTTCCTTTATGTTATCCTTGGCATTCAGGTTCCTGCATTTCTCCAGGAATTCATCCGCCTCGGATGCGGTGTTCTCTTCCCCCAGTTCCTCACGGATCACCTTCTGCTGCTCCCGCAGCAGGTATTCCCGCTGGTTTTTATCCACGTTGCTCTTGACTTTCTTGGCAATCTCGTTGCGGTAGTCACTGATATCCACTTCTTCCATAAGGATGGTCAGCAGCATCTCCGTCTGTCGTTTGACACTGGTTTCCTCCAGGATCGCCTGCTTTTTGTTGATCTCATAGGGAAGATTAGCGGAGATCGTGTAGATCAGCCTGGTCAGTTCACCTTCATCTGAAAACCCGTCATAATCAATGTTCATGAGGCCGGGATTCTTCTCGGAATACAACCTGGCCCACTCTTTCAGACTGCGGAACAATGCGGTTCTTTCTCCCCAGTCATCCGGATAATCTTCGGAACGGATCTCTTCACAATCCGTAAAGAGACTGCCATCCTTTTCGAAGAGCTGTATGATGCGGGCACGATATACTGCCTCCACAAAGACCCTCAGAACTCCTTGTCCTGACCTGGTCATCTGACCGACTTTTACTACGGTTCCGACCTGGTACAAATCTGTTTCTCCGGGGACTTCAACAGATGGATCTTTCTGGTGGGCAAGAAATAGCATTTGGCGTTGAATCATTGCCTTCTCCAGAGCCTTCAGGGATCTCGGCCTGGATACTTCAAAATATGTCTCTGTCTCAGGATATACAATCTTACCACGCAATGCCAGTAACGGCAGCGTCATTTGATCGTTTTGCATATTTTTACCTTCCTTCTCAGTTCTCTGGTTGAACTAAAAGACTGACACGATCCGGAGGAACGTGCCAGTCAATGATTCAGAATACGGTCGCATCACCTAGGCAATCTCGCCGTCATCCTTCTTTTCGATAAAAGGATCCAGTACTTCCTCTTTCTCGTCTGTTTTATTATAAGTCAGGACAGGCTCCGCCTCTCCCCTGACTGCTTCTGCTGTGATCAGGCAGCCTTCCACCGTCTCATCCGACGGAATCTGGAACATGAGGTCAAGAACCACGGATTCCACGATAGAGCGGAGGCCTCTGGCCCCGGTCTGTCTTGTGATGGCTTTCCTGGCGATTTCAACAAGTGCATCCTCCGTGAAAGACAGTTTAACTCCATCCAGTTCAAACAATCTCTGGTACTGTTTTACCAGAGCACTCTTAGGTTCAGTGAGAATCCGGATCAAAGCTTCCTCATCCAATGGATTGAGAGAAACATTGATGGGAACCCGGCCAATAAATTCCGGGATCAGACCAAACTTGACGAAGTCCTCGGGCAATACCTGCTTGAGCAATGCCCCCAGATCTTTTTTCCTGTTCTCCAGGATCTCAGCCTGGAAGCCGATGGATTTCTGTCCGATCCGGTTTTCTATGATCTTCTCAAGACCGTCAAAAGCCCCACCACAGATAAAGAGAATATTGGTGGTGTCAATCTGGATCATCTCCTGATGGGGATGCTTTCTGCCGCCCTGGGGTGGAACGGAAGCCACGGTACCCTCGAGGATCTTCAGCAATGCCTGCTGTACTCCCTCGCCCGATACGTCACGGGTGATAGATGTATTTTCTGATTTTCTGGTAATCTTATCAATCTCATCGATGTATATGATTCCATGCTGGGCACGATCGATATCGTAATCTGCAGCCTGGATGATCTTAAGAAGGATATTCTCCACATCCTCACCCACATAACCTGCTTCTGTCAATGCGGTCGCATCGGCGATAGCAAAGGGAACATTGAGGACTTTGGCAAGTGTCTGAGCCAGCAGAGTCTTACCCGAACCGGTGGGACCGATCATGATGATGTTGCTCTTCTGCAGTTCCACATCGTTCTCAACGCCGGCATTGATGCGTTTATAATGGTTATATACCGCCACGGAGAGAACCTTTTTCGCTTCATCCTGACCGATTACATAATCGTCAAGAAACGCCTTCATCTCCTTTGGCTTGATGAGATTGATTCCATTCTCATCTTCATTATACTCCATCAAGTCAAGGTCATCCTCTATGATCTCTGTGCAGATGTCGATACATTCATCACAGATAAAGACTCCGTTGGGTCCTGCGATCAGTTTTCGCACCATATCCTGGGATTTCCCGCAAAAGGAGCAATAACAAGGTTTATTATCGGAACGTGATGCCATCCATTCACCTCATTTCTAAAGATATCAGCAGAGGTTACTATGGTAAAAACCATAGTAACCCCCGATTGATTACATTCGCTTATCTACAACAATATCAATCAGTCCATATTCTTTTGCCTCTTCGGCCGTCATCCAGTTATCACGCTCCGTATCGGCTTTTATCTTCTCGTAAGGCTGACCGGTATTCTCTGCAAGAATACGATTCAATTTTTCTTTTGTCTTTAAGATGTGCTCTGCTGCGATCTCAATCTCCGTAGCCTGTCCCTGCGCACCGCCGGAAGGCTGATGGATCATGATCTCTGCATTGGGAAGCGCCAGGCGTTTTCCCTTTGTTCCACCTGCCAGAAGGAAGGCACCCATGGAGGCAGCCATACCCATACAGATCGTGGATACATCACATTTGATAAACTGCATGGTGTCATAGATCGCCATGCCTGCTGTCACAGATCCGCCCGGGCTCATGATGTAGAGGTTGATATCCTTATCCGGATCCTCGGACTCCAGGTACAGCAGCTGTGATACCACCAGACTTGCTGTCACATCATTCACTTCTTCACCCAGAAAGATGATTCTTTCTTTCAGGAGTCTGGAGTAGATATCATAGGATCTCTCCCCACGGCTCGTCTGTTCTACTACATAAGGTACTAAACTCAAAAATATACCTCCTAATATGCCTGATTACTCGGCCTCGTCAAAATCAAGTTCCTCGGTAGCCTCAGTAATGTTTGCATTTTCATATAAGAAATCCACAGCTTTCTGAACTGCCAGATTCCGTTTCATGTTTTCCTTCTCAGCATCTCCCATGAAGGCAGCGATCTGATCTGCTTCCATCTGGTACATGGAAGCCATTCTGTCAAACTCGCCCTGAAGATCTTCATCAGATGTTGTGATTCCTTCTGCTGCCACGATTGCTTCCAGAACCAGGCTTCCTTTTACTCTGGACTCAGCCTGAGGTCTCAT
>CADBOX010000167.1 GCA_902796415.1 uncultured Lachnospiraceae bacterium | reverse complement strand
TACATGAGATTATGCGTAAAGACACCGAATTCCCGATCGAACTCAGTTGCCATAAATCTGATTCCGAGCCTTTTTGCGATTGGTTCAATAATACAGCTTGGGGATGCACTTATAATGAGATCATCTTCTCTTTTTTGCTCAAGATACCACGCTGATATTTTACTTTCATATTTATCCCAGTATCTTTCTATCTGCTCATCAAAATCATCTATCATTGTAAGATAGCTGAACATCTCCCGCTGCAGGCGATAGTTTTTTACTTTGCCCTGTTTGTATAAGATCAGTGTCTTTAAAATACGCGGAAACCACGTGAACCATAGTTTTGGTTTTCGTTTCATACACCAAAGGGCAAATCCTATTGAGCAATCTGAATAAAAAATGGTGCCATCAAAATCATAAACATTCATAACGTTTTACTCGAGCCATTGAATAAAGGCCGTTTTGTCTGTCTCTATTCTACTTGAAATAGGATGTGCCCTCAATAGCAAAAAGGCCTTCCCTTCGGAAGGCCCAATGAGATACGCGATCAGGGGCGACATGTTTCAGATTGACGGAAACAGCATTTCCAGTCCATGATGAATCCTCCTTAGTCCAAGATCTTGCCATCGCACGAGATTGTTACAACCTGCCACGGGATAAACTTGCCGCTGTTTCTGAGTGCGTTCTCTGCCGCACTCTGGAGACCGCCGCAGCAAGGGACCTCCATGCGAATGATGGTCACGCTTTTAATATCGTTATTACGGATGATCTCAGTCAGCTTGTCGGAATAGTCCACCGCATCCAGTTTTGGACATCCGATGATTGTGACCTTGCCGCGCATGAAATCCTCATGCATGTTGGCATAGGCATAAGCCGTACAGTCAGCAGCGATCAGCAGTTTTGCTCCATCAAAGAAAGGAGCCTGTGTCGGAACCAGCTTGATCTGGCAGGGCCACTGAGCCAAACGGGAAACCGGTTTCCCATTACTTACAGGGGGATTCTCCGCTTCACTTTGTGTGAATTGCATCATTCTTGATCCCGGACAACCGCCCTCATGGTGTTCATGTGCCATTTCGTTCATCGTTCTTTTCTCCTTTGCTGCCTTTACTGCTGTTTCATCGTATTCCGGAGCCTCGCGCTCTTCAAAAGTGATTGCACCAGTCGGACATCCCGGCAGACAGTCACCAAAGCCATCGCAGAAGTTCTCCCGCATGAGTTTCGCCTTGCCATCTACAATGTCGATAGCGCCTTCATGGCAAGCCTCTGCACAGAGCCCGCAGCCGTTGCATTTTTCTTCGTCAATATGGATAATTTTACGAATCATTTTCGGTCCCTCCTTTGTTTTCTAATGTCAGTATATGACTATTGTTCCAAAATAGTCTGTATCTACAGATACACTCTCTCGTTTTTTGTGTATAATGAAATTATCAGTGACCGAAGGAGGCATTAATATGGATTATTCAGTACTTGAGAACTGTTCTCTGTTTTCCGGAGTATCTGTATCTGAATTGAAAGAAGTTTTAGAAGAAACGCCCTATCATATACTGAGCTTCGATAAAGGAGAACTCATTTTCCGTCTGATGGAGTCAGCTTTAAAGGTCGGCATCATTCTGGAGGGGAGCGTTGAAATACAGAAATCGTTTCCGAATGGAAGCCAGGTTAACGTATCAGTCCGTCTGCCCGGAGAGATAATCGGACCCGCTGCAGTATTCTCGAAGACCCGGAAATACCCCTGCGACATTGTCTCCCTGGAATCGGTCACGATCATGATGATCCAGAGAGATGATCTTTTGCGTCTCATGCAGAAAGATGTCCGCATTTTGGAGAATCTGACTACTGAAATCGGATCAGCAACGTATATGCTGCAACAGCGCCTTGAACTGTTTTCCTATAGCGGGATCGCCCAAAAGGCAGCCTACTGGCTGCTGATGCAGGAGCGGCAAAAGAATAATAATAAGATACATATTCCCGGGTCCATATCTAAATGGGCTATGATTATGAATGTATCAAGGACATCGCTCCACAGGGAATTAAAACGATTGGAAAACCAATCTGTAATTTCTTATACACCACCGGTTATCACTATTCTTGATTCAAATGCGCTAATAGATGTTCTCAGTTAAATCTATATTGTATAAACATCGTATTTATATCTTTCAATCATTTCCTTGATTACCCTCTAACCTGCATGGTTGAAGGATTTTCCCAAAGCAAAAGACCTTCCTTTCGGAAGGTCCCCAGATATGCGATCAGAGGTTCCCTAAAGGACTGGACCTGCTTTTTGCGTTTCAGGGTGAAAAAGTATTGCTTAACATAATTGTAATGGTGTATGCTGTATCGTTGTTGGTGTTAGTTATACTGTCAATATGATGAATGAGGAATACGGACGATTTAGCAAATAAGAAGGATAATACCTATGAACTTTGAATTAATTGCCCTCGATCTGGACGGGACGCTGACCGACCCGGAAAAGAACATACCGGAAACGACGCGCGCAGCGCTGATCGATCTGATGAAGAGAGGAAAGAAAGTCGTACTGATCTCAGGGAGACCGACTCACGGCGTCCTGCATGTGGCCAAAGATCTCCAACTCGATCAATACAATGGTTATGTGATGGGATTCAACGGCGGACAAGTGATCAACTACAGAACGATGGAGATTCTCTATGATTACCATCTTCCGAATGAAGTGATCAGACCGGCTTATCTTCTGGCTAAAGAATACCCGGGAGCCTGTCTGGTCACTTACCGCGGCGATACAGTCTATGCCGGCATGGAACCTAACCGCTATGTTAGGATCGAGGAGTTTGCCAGCAAAATGAAGGTGAAGGTCACAGAGGATTTTCCCAAGGAAGCACCGATTCCGGTCAACAAGCTTTTGTTCTGCGCAGACCCGGTCCAGGTCGAAGATTACCTGGACAGATTAGACGGGATATGCGGCAGATTGCTCAATCTGTTTCCTTCAGATCCTTTCTTCGGAGAGCTTATGCCGAAGGGCATTCAGAAAGGCAACTCATTAAAAAGGCTCACTCAAGATCTGGGGCTGTCCGCGGAAAATGTGATCGCCTTCGGCGATTCCCACAACGACCGCTCCATGATCCGTTTCGCCGG
>CADBOX010000166.1 GCA_902796415.1 uncultured Lachnospiraceae bacterium | reverse complement strand
TCTTCAGGCAGGAATCTATAAAAGATCAAACAGAGAATGAGAAAACAAAAAGGAGTTTCGTCTATGACGAAGCTCCTTTTTCAATAAAAAAATCGGGGTAACAAGATTCGAACTTGCGACCTCACGGCCCCCAGCCGTGCGCTCTAACCAAACTGAGCCATACCCCGATAAACGCTGTATCTCTGACTTAGGATCACTCCCGCTCCCATAGGGAAAAACATGTCTTGAATTAACGTTCCAGCATATAGTAGCTCATTTTGAAAGAAATTACAAGTGTTTTTTTATATTTTTTGAGGCGTGGCAGCCAGGCTGACCGGGCAGACATGGGAAAAGTCACAATACATCTATCATTCCGGGTGGAAATGTGATACTCTGTCAGATGAAGAAAAAGAGTCCGATCGATCCAGCTTTGGAGAAGGATCGAAGAGAAGCAAGAACAGGAACGAGGGAGAAAATTATGAGAGAACTATGGACCCTCTTTATCACATTTGCCAGGATAGGGGGCTTCACATTTGGAGGGGGCTATGCCATGCTCCCCATGCTGCAAAAAGAGGTGGTGGAGAACAAAAACTGGGCCACGGAAGAAGAACTGATGGATTATTATGCGGTGGGACAGTGTACCCCCGGTATCATCGCTGTCAACACGGCGACTTTTATCGGCTACAAGAGAAAGGGAATCATCGGAGGGATCGCCGCCACTTTAGGCGTGGTTGCCCCTTCCCTGGTGATCATCATGATCATAACTGCTTTTATCAAGAATTTTGCTCAGCTGGAAATGGTGCAGCATGCCCTGGCAGGGGTCAGGGTCTGTGTCTGTGTGCTTGTGTTTGATGCAGTGTTCAAGCTGGCGAAGAAGTCCCTGGTGGATGCCGCTGCCTTTCTGATCTTTTTCCTGGTGATGGCCTTGTCCTTTTTCACGGACATCCCCACTTATCTGCTGGTTATCTCCGCCGGACTGGCCGGAATCATCATAAAGGTAATCTTTGAGAAAACAAAGAAAAGTGAGGGGGCAGGATCATGATACTATTACAATTATATTGGGAGTTCTTCAAGACGGGCCTCTTCACCATAGGCGGTGGCCTGGCCACCCTGCCATTCCTCTATGAGATGCAGGCCAAGACCCACTGGTTTACCGTAAATGACATCGCCAACATGGTGGCAGTATCGGAATCGACACCGGGACCTATGGGAGTCAATATGGCCACCTTTACCGGCTTTACCATCGCCGGGATTCCCGGAGGGATCATCGCGCCTTTAGGTCTGATCACTCCTTCCATCATCATTATCATCCTGGTGGCAAATATATTGGAACGATTCAAGACAAACAAGTATGTCCAGTATGCCATGTACGGCCTTCGTGCAGCCTCCACCGGACTGATCTTCGTGGCGGGATTAAGTGTGGCGCAGATTGCCTTTCTGCAGACGGACCTTTTTGCCCAGACCCACAATATGGCGGACTTGTTCCGGCCTGTAGCGATCATCTTCGGCATCCTGCTGTTTATCCTGTATAAAGTGACGAAAAAACACCCGATTCTGTATATACTGGGGTCTGCCGTGGTGGGAATGGTGCTGTTGCTGTAATCGGATTATATTTATCCGGGATGATTCTTATGGCTACTATTTTTGCTCAAATATTTATGCAAAATTCGGGAATGTTTATTGACGAATACACCTAAATGGTGATAATCTATTACATAACAATTAGTGTTGCTTAATTAAATGATTTCATGAGTGGGAGGAAAAGATTATGAAGAAATTAGGAGCACTTTTGCTTGTCAGCATTATGGCACTGTCCATGCTTGCCGGCTGTGGCTCATCCAACAAAGAGACTGCAGAAGGCGGCTTCCTGAAAGAAGGAACCCTTATGGTTGGTGCAGAGATCGGTTATCCGCCGATGGAGTACTTTGATGAGGACGGCAGCACACCGATCGGTTTCGATGTTGAGCTGGCTCAGGCCCTGGCTGATGATATGGGCGTGAAACTGGAGCTGGTTGACACCGCATGGGATGGCATCTTCGCAGGTGTTGATACTGATAAATATGACGTGATCATGTCTTCTGTAAGTTTTACTCAGGACAGAGATGAGAACTATCTGCTTTCCGAGCCTTACATCGCCAACGCACCTGTTCTGGTAGTTCCCAAGGATTCCGACATCACCAGTATCGAAGAAGCCAAAGGCAAAACCATCGCTGTTCAGATGGAGACCACTGCAGACTACATCGTTCAGGAATACAACGAAGAAGGTCTTGGCGCAGATCTCCGTCAGTATGAAAAAGTTATCAACGCATTTGACGAGCTGAAAGCAGGCCGTGTGGATTCCGTATGTACAGACTCCGTGGTAGCAGCATTCTATCTTGGAGATGCAGCTTCCAACTACAAGACTGTATGGCAGTCCCCGACCAAGGAGCCAATCGTTATGTGCATGAAGAAGGGTAATGATACTCTGAAAGAGAAACTGGAGGCTTCCCTTAACAACCTGAGAGATAACGGCAAATTAGCTGAGATTTCCACCAAATATTTCGGAAGTGATGATCCGATCAAATAAGAGCAGAGATTGCTTTTGAAAAGAGATCGGGCGATAAGCCCTGATTGATCAGAAATGTTGCGAAGTTGCCGGATGTTGCACATGCAGCTCCGGCAATTTTTTATAGCATAATAGTGACTAATAAACAATTAGAACGGAGATTATTTATGAGTAGTTTTGAAAAAATACTGATGTGGATCCCACAGCTTCTCAACGGCGCTAAGCTGACCATCATAATGACGATCCTGTCCGTGGGCATCGGATTGATCTTCAGTGTCTTCCTGGCTCTGGGAAAGATGTCCAAGAATCCGATTTTCCGGCTCCCCTGCAGCGCCTACATCTTTTTCTTCCGGGGAACTCCCCTCCTGATGCAGATATACTTTATCTATTTCGGATTGCCGCAATTCAATCCCAAGCTGACCATCAAGAGCGCCTTTGTGGCTGCCCTGATTGCCTATGTAATGAATTCGGCGGCTTACCTGGCGGAGAATATCCGTGCCGGTATCCAGTCTATCGATCACGGACAGTTTGAGGCGGCCAAGGCCCTGGGTATGACTTACGGTCAGACCATGAGGCTGATCATCATCCCCCAGACGGTGCGTCGGTTGATCCCGCCTGTAGGTAATGAGTTTATCATGGTATTGAAGGATGTATCATTGGTAGCGATCATCGGTCTTACAGACCTGACCAAGACGACCCGTGCGATCTCATCTTCATCCGCCACGGCGCTTGTCTACATCCCTGCCATGATCATCTACCTGATCATCACGGCATTCTTCACCTTCGTCTTCAATTACCTGGAGAAGAAGAATTCGGTCTATGAATAGGAGGTCGTCATGTCTATTATCCGTACAGAAAATCTATGTAAGAGTTTCGGGGAACTGCAGGTATTGAAAAATGTAAACCTCACGGTGAACCCCGGGGAAGTGATCGTTATCATCGGGCCATCCGGCGCCGGCAAATCCACCTTCCTCCGTTCTCTGAATACTCTGGAAACCATAACCGAGGGCAGTATCTATATCGAGGATGAGTTGTTCTGCCGGGCTGAGAAGGGACATATCGTGGAGAAAATGGCACCTGATGCCCATAAAGCAGCCTTGCTGGAGATGGGTATGGTCTTCCAGCGCTTCAACCTCTTCCCCCATAAAACAGTGAGGGAGAATGTTGAGATTGCCCCCATCAATGTCCGTAAGGTCAGCCAGGAAGAGGCTGAGAGAAGAGCTACGGACCTTCTGGAGAGAGTTGGCCTTTCCGACAAGGCGGACGAATACCCCAACCGTCTTTCCGGAGGACAGCAGCAGCGTGTGGCCATCGCAAGGGCTCTGGCCATGGAACCCAAGATCATGCTCTTTGATGAGCCCACCTCCGCCCTGGATCCCGAGTTGGTAGGGGAGGTTCTGACCGTTATGAAGGATCTGGCTCAGCAGGGAATGACCATGGTGGTGGTTACCCATGAGATGGGTTTCGCCAAGGAAGTAGCTGACCGGGTCATCTTCATGGCTGACGGTGAGATCCTGGAGGAGAAGACTCCGGAAGACCTGTTCTCCAATCCGGAACATCCCAAGGCACAGCAATTCCTGGCCAGCGTCTTGTCATAAGATCTATCCCATCTCAAAATATATTAAAATATTACCGATAAAAACCGGCCGATGATGGCCGGTTTTTTGATATTTCACCTATTTATCGCTTTTAAGGGCTAAATTTTATCCTTGAAATAGGCTTTCGTCAATGATATAATACCTATGTTTTGTAGGTGTATTATTTTACCCTAAATATTATTATGAGGAGGAAGAAACCATGAAAAAGTCAATTTTGGCGCTTGTGCTTGCGATGACTATGATCGCAGGTCTCGTGGGCTGTGGCAGCAGTGGCGGCGGGAAAGCCGAAGATTCCACACAGGCAGCAGCTCCGGCAGCCGGTGGATCTGACCTTAAGGTTATGATCGAGACGGGCGTTGAGTCCCTGGATCCTCAGGTTGCTACTGACGGAACATCTTTCGAGTTCATCGCGAACTACACAGATGGTCTGATGCAGATGGATGCAGACGGACAGCCGATTCCGGCTATCGCAGAATCTTATGAAGTCTCTGAGGACGGTACAGAGTATACTTTCCATCTCAGAGATGCAAAATGGAGTAACGGGACACCTGTCACTGCAGCAGACTTTGTGTTTGCATGGCAGAGAGCTGTAGATCCGGCACTTTCTTCTGAGTATTCCTACATGCTCAGCGATATCGGCCAGATCGCTAATGCAGCCGAGATTATTGCAGGTGAGAAGGACAAGAGCGAACTGGGTGTCACAGCAGTGGATGATAAGACACTCAAAGTTGTGCTGAATGTTCCTGTCAGCTATTTCTTAAGCCTGATGTATTTCCCGACTTACTATCCGATGAACGAAGAGTTCTTCAACAGTGTTGGTGACAACTATGGTACCAGCGCAGATACCGTATTAAGCAACGGTGCATTTATCGTGGATGATTACACGGTAGCAGGTAATGCCCTTCACCTTACCAAGAATCCGGACTACTGGGATGCTGACAGAGTACAGCTTTCCGGTATCAGCTA
The DNA here is from genome assembly GCA_902796415.1 of uncultured Lachnospiraceae bacterium. Lineage (GTDB taxonomy): Bacteria > Bacillota > Clostridia > Lachnospirales > Lachnospiraceae > Anaerobutyricum. The sequence goes on along the minus strand of CADBOX010000166.1, from coordinate 4,678 downwards.
TCAGGTAATCCAGGATTCCCAGCAGGCTCTGATGAGCTACCAGAACGGCGACCTTGATACTACCCTCATCAATGGTGATCAGGTAGACCAGGTTCAGGGTAGTGAAGAGTTCCAGGCAATCGGTGCAGGATACCTCTGGTATGTAAGCCCTAACATCGATGCAGTGGACGCATTAAAGAACCTCAACATCCGTATGGCCCTCACTATGGCCATCGACCGTGAGACCATCACAAAAGACGTACTGAAAGATGGATCCAATCCTTCTTACCGTGCCGTTCCGATGGATTTCTGTACAGGTCCTGACGGCAAAGATTTCTCCGAAGATCAGGAGATGCATAAAGATGTATGTAGCTTTGATGCCGCAAAGGCAGCTGATTTCTGGAAGAAAGGTCTGGAAGAATTAGGTATGGACAGCCTTGAGCTTGAGATGATCGTTGACGATGACGATGCTCCGAAGAAAGTATCCACCGTTCTGAAAGAGCAGTGGGAGACCACACTTCCGGGACTGACTGTAACCTTAAGAACAGAGCCCAAGAAACAGAGAGTAGAAGATATGCAGGATGGTAACTTCCAGCTGGCTCTTACCCGTTGGGGACCGGACTACGCTGATCCTATGACATACCTTGGTATGTGGGTTACCGGAAATGATAACAACTATGGTCTCTGGAGCAATGAAGAGTACGATGCTATCATCACAGAATGTACCATCGGCAAGACAGCCATGGATGCAGAAGAACGTTGGGCAGAGCTCTTCAAGGCAGAAGAAATCGTATTGAATGAAGCAGTAATCTTCCCAATCTACGGTCAGTGCAACGCTGAGATGCTCAGCTCCAAGGTTACCGGTATCGAATTCCATCCGGTAGCACTTAACCGTGTATATAAGAACGCTGTAAAATCAGAATAATCTGTAAAGAATTGTCAGGATCGTCGTAAGATCCTGAATCCCGGGCCGTACAATAGAGTACATTGTGCGGCCCCTTTTTGAACGATGATACATCGCATATCCCTGAGAGGAGAATTGACGTGAAAAAATACGTTGCGAAGCGTGTGATTACCGCAGTATTTACTCTGCTGGTCATATTGCTTGTACTCTTTATCCTCATGCAGCTGATGCCGGGCTCTCCATTTAATGATGAGAAGCTGACGGCAGATCAGAAGGCGGCTCTCTATGCCAAATACGGGCTGGATCAGCCGGTGGTCATCCAGTTCGGCCGCTATGTCCTGAATATGCTGCGCGGAGATTTTGGAGTAAGTTATAAGATTTCGAAAAATACACCCATCGCCCAGCTGATCGCTGTGCGACTTCCGGTGTCTATTGCCATCGGAGGCTATGCGGTAGCCCTCGGCGCTCTTGTAGGCCTTATCCTGGGACTAATCGCAGCCCTGCGCCGGGATACCATACTGGATACCTTGTGTACGGTCATATCGGTCATCGGTGTGTCGGTACCATCCTATGTATTTGCCCTGGCTTTAAGTTTCCAATTTGGCTATAAATGGCATCTCTTTCCCATGCTTTACAACACTGCGGAGGCGTTGAATTCCAGTGTCTTGCCCAGTGTCTCGCTTTCCATGTTCACCATGGCATCCATCGCCCGTTTTACCAGGACCGAGATGCTTGAGGTTATGGGAAGTGAATACATGCTTCTGGCTGAGAGTAAGGGAATATCGGGGGGCGCCCTGATCTTCCGCCATGCTCTCCGCAATGCTTTGATTCCTATCATCACGGTTCTGGCACCTTTGATCGTGGACCTGATGACAGGTTCTCTGGTGGTGGAGAAGATTTTCTCCATCCCGGGAGTGGGATCGCTGCTGGTTAACGCGATCCAGTCCAATGACTATAACGTGGTAATCTCGCTGAGTTTCATCTACTCAGCCTTGTATATCGCCATTATGCTGGTGGTGGATATCCTCTATGGCATCATTGACCCGAGGATCCGTCTGGCTAAAGATGACGCTTAAGGAAGGTGGTACGCAGATATGTTTAAGAAAAAGAAAGCAGCTGCCACCCCGATCGCAGCTGTCAACACTTATGTGCCGGTGGATACGGATTTTGTCTTAAAGGATAATGTGGACGATCTTGAGATCGATACCAATTTTAAGGCACAAAGCTTCTGGAAGGAAGTGTCCTATCGTTTTTTCCGCAAAGGAAGTGCTGTATTTGGCATGATCATGATCCTTCTGATCACGGTCATGGCGATCATTGGCCCCAGCATGAATAACTACACCTACTCCGGTCAGATTCTGGCGGAGAAGAGCCTGGCACCCCGTGTGCCGGGACTGGAAAATCTGGGTATATTTGATGGATCCGAGAAAATGAATACGGTGAACGGTGTTCAAGTGGTGAATAACTATAAAGACAAAGGGCTGGATGATACCTATTATTGGTTCGGTTCCGATAATTTCGGACGGGACATCTGGACCCGTACCTGGCATGGCGCCAGGGTATCTCTGATCATCGCGGTGGTGGCTGCGGTGATTGATATGATCATCGGTATGAGCTATGGTCTGATCTCCGGTTATTTCGGCGGGAAGACGGATATGGTCATGCAGAGGATTCTGGAGATAGCCAACTCCATTCCCAGATTGGTTATCGTTACCCTCCTCCTCCTGGTGTTCAAACCGGGTATGCTGACCATCATCATCGCTCTCATGCTTACAGAATGGGTGGGTATGAGCCGTATCGCCAGAGCGGAGATGCTGAAACTCAAGGAACAGGAATTCGTCCTGGCATCCAGGACTCTGGGAGCCGGAAGCTTCCACATTATATTCCGGGAGGTACTCCCCAACATCATCGGACCGATCATCACCCAGGTTATGTTCTCTATCCCGACGGCGATCTTCACCGAGGCCTTCCTGTCCTTCGTAGGCCTGGGCATCCCGGTGCCTCAGTGTTCTCTGGGTTCCCTGATCTCTGATGGATTCAACAGCTTCACCACGCATCCTTACCAGATCGTTGCCCCCATCCTGGTGATGGCATTTCTGATGCTGTCCTTCAACCTGGTGGCTGACGGACTGCGGGAAGCCCTGGATCCAAAGATGAAAGGAATGTGAGGTGGATGATATGGCAGAATATAATGAGAAGATTCTAGATATCAAAAATCTCGATATCACATTTAATACCATAGCAGGCCCGATTCACGCGATCCGCGGGATCAACGTGGACCTGATGAAGGGCGAAACCGTAGCCATCGTGGGCGAGTCCGGTTCCGGCAAGTCCGTAACCATGAAGGCAGCCATGGGTATCCTGGCCCAGAATGCGGTGGTAAACAGCGGTACCATTGAATTTACATACACGGGAGATAACGGGGAGAAGGAAACGGTAGATATCCTGAAACAGAGCAAGAGCTGGATCCGTAAGAACATCAACGGAAGAAGGATCTCCATGGTATTTCAGGATCCCATGACTTCCCTGGACCCCACCATGAATATCGGAAAACAGATCATGGAGGGGATGATCTGGCATTATAAGACTCCCAAAAAGGAGGCCTATGACAAGGCAGTCCAGCTTCTGAAGGAAGTTGGCATCGAGGATGCCGAGAAACGAATGAAGAATTATCCCCATCAGCTGTCCGGCGGTATGAGGCAGAGAGTGGTTATCGCCATTGCCCTGGCCTGTGACCCGGATCTCCTGATCTGTGATGAGCCCACCACGGCCCTGGACGTAACCATTCAGGCCAAGATTCTCGAACTGATCAAAAAGGTACAGAGAGAGAGAGGGATTTCCGTTATATACATCACCCATGACCTTGGTGTTGTGGCCAAGGTTGCGGATTATGTCAATGTAATGTATGCAGGGAAGATCGTGGAAACCGGTAAGATCAACGAGATCTACTATGATCCGCGGCACCCCTATACCTGGGGACTTCTTTCCGCCATGCCCGACCTGGATACCGACGATGACCGTCTGTATACCATCCCCGGTTCACCGCCTAACCTTATCCGTGAGCCGGCGGGAGATGCCTTTGCCATGAGAAACCGGCAGGCGTTGGTGGTGGATGATAAGGTGGATTCACCAATGTTCAAGATTACGGATACCCACTATGCGGCAACCTGGCTTCTGGATCCGAGAGCACCGAAAGTGGAGATGCCTGTAGAGTTAAAACACAGGATTGAAAGAATGAAGAAGGAGGCGGAAGATTATGGCAGCACAATATAATCAGGAACCCCTCCTTAAAGTGGAAGGCCTCAAGCAGTATTTCCCGATCAACAGGACATTTACCGTCAAGGCGGTGGATGATGTCAGCTTCGAGATCTATCCAGGGGAGACTTATGGTCTGGTGGGAGAATCCGGTTCCGGAAAATCCACCATCGGCAGAAGTGTGATCCGTCTCTATAAGCCTACTGCCGGTAAGATCATTTTTGACGGGAAGGATATCAGTGGAAAGATGTCCAGAAGTGTGGAGTCAGATCTTCGTGTGAAGATGCAGATGATCTTCCAGGATCCCATGGCATCCCTGAATCCACGAAAAACCGTGGGCGATATCATCGGGGAAGGTCTGGATATCCACAAGATGTACAAGACAAGGAATGAGAGACAGGAGATGATACGTCGTATCCTCAAGAAGGTTGGCCTGGCTCCCGAGCACCACAGCCGCTATCCCCATCAGTTTTCCGGTGGGCAGAGACAGCGTGTGGGTATCGCCAGAGCCCTGATCATGGATCCCAAGCTGATCATCGC
>CADBOX010000165.1 GCA_902796415.1 uncultured Lachnospiraceae bacterium | reverse complement strand
TTACAACGTCGTTCATTGAAGATTATACTTCTTTTTTCCAAATTGTCAAGAGATGCAGATTCCGTCCAATTTGACTCTGTATTTACCGTCATGCTACAATGTTACCAAAACAAAATTCTGTTGTAAAGGATGGCGGAAGAGGGGTCATGAATAAAAAAGAAGCTAAGAAAATTGATTACAACGAACACAAACTGAAAGTGTTTGCGGCTTACATACGTCCACATAAAAAGGAATTTGCGATAGATATGATACTGTCGGTCCTGATTGCTCTGATTGACATTATATTTCCCTATATATCCAGAGAAACCATGAGGTTTTATCTGCCTCAATCCATGTTCCGGGCTTTCTTTACCGTCATGGGCATCATGCTTGCCGCATACCTATTGAGAGCGGTATTTCAGTATTTTGTCACTGTCATCGGACATGGAATGGGTACTTTGGTGGAAGCGGACATGAGGCGTGATGTGTTCAATCATATGCAAAGTCTTTCCTACAGTTTTTTTGATCACAACCGCACCGGGATACTTCTTGGGAGAGTGACCAATGACCTTTTTGAGATCGTGGAGCTGGCTCATCATGGCCCGGAAAATATTCTCACCTGTGGGATCACCATCATCGGAGCCATCTCCATTCTTGTCTTCATAAATGTCAGACTCTCATTGATCCTGATCATATTGCTTCCAATCTGCATCGCATTCGGGGCTCGCCAGCGTATCGCCATGCAGAATGCCAACCGCAAGGTGAAAGCCAGAACCGGGGAGATCAATGCGGCCATAGAAAGTGGAATTTCAGGGATTCGTACTTCCAAAGCATTTGCCAACGAGTCGGCTGAGGATGAGAAATTCAATCAGGCCAACGAAGCATTCAAAAAGAGCAGAGTAGAATTCTATAAGGCTATGGGTAGATTTGGTGCCGGTGTTGAGGGAACCGTGGGATTGATGCAGGTGGCTGTGATCACTGCCGGTGGGTACCTGATCATGAAAGGGCAGATGAATTATGTGGATCTGATAACATTTACTCTGTATGTATCTACCTTCACCACCCCCATCAGAAAACTCATGCAATTCATGGAAATCTATACACAGGGCATGGCCGGTTTTGACCGCTTTCTGGAACTGATGCGGACAGAACCTGAGATACAGGATGCTCCTGATGCCCAGGAACTTAATGATGTCAAAGGGGAGATCCTGTTTGACCATGTGGACTTCTCCTATGGTGACGGTACCGAGGTGCTTAAAGACATCCGGATCCGGATTGCCCCGGGAGAATTAAAGGCCATAGTAGGTTCCTCCGGAGCCGGGAAGACAACCCTGTGTCACCTTATTCCCAGATTTTATGATGTGACCGGTGGAAGAGTTCTGGTGGATGGAAAAGATGTCAGGTCACTGACACAGGACAGCCTGCGAAGAAATATCGGTATCATACAACAGGATGTATTTCTGTTTGCCGGGACAGTCATGGATAATATCCGCTACGGAAGACCGGATGCATCGGACAAGGAAGTCTGGGAAGCGGCTAAAAAGGCGGAGATACACGACGATATTATGAAGATGCCCCGGGGATATTATACTTTTGTGGGGGAAAGGGGCATTGTATTATCCGGTGGGCAGAAGCAGAGGATATCCATCGCCAGGGTCTTTTTGAAGAATCCACCTATATTGATCCTGGACGAAGCGACCTCAGCCCTGGATTCGGTGACTGAACGAAAGATCCAGGAAAGTCTGGATAAACTATCTCAAGGTAAGACCTGTATCGTGATTGCCCACAGGCTTTCCACAGTAAAAAATGCGGATGAGATCATTCTCATCGAAAACTGCCGGATCCTGGAACAGGGAACCAGAGAGGAACTCCTGAGAAAACAAGGGGAGTATGCAAAACTTGAAAAAGCGCAGGAATTGAGCAGATTAAAGGAGATATAAATCTATGAGATTTTTTCATCTGTCTGATCTTCATATCGGATTACGGTTGATGAACAGGGATCTGAATGAAGACCAGAGATATATATTCGAGGAGATTATTCGTTATGCCCTGGAGGAGAAACCGGATGCCATCCTGATTGCAGGGGATATCTACGATAAATCTGTGCCTTCGGCTGAGGCGGTGGATCTTTTTGACTATTTTATCAGCAGCCTGAGAAAAAATCTGCCTGAGACAGAGATCATGATGATCAGCGGGAACCATGACAACGTTTCCCGGATCAACATGTATCGTTCCATCTTGTCAGATCAGAGAATTCATATGATCGGAATGCCTCCGGTAAAAGAGGAGGACCGGATTGAGAAAGTGACACTTTATGATAATTATGGACCGGTTCATTTCTACCTTCTCCCATTTGTGAAACCTTCCATGGTTAAACAGATTCTCGGAGTGGATGAGCAGGGCCATAATCTGTCCTATGATGAAACTCTCCACCGGTTAATCGCCAGGGAAGATATTCAGACAGAAGAGAGGAATGTTCTGGTCAGCCATCAGTTTTATCTTCCGGAAGGATGGAAAGCAGATGAAGTGGACCGCATGGATTCTGAGATCCGTACGGTGGGTAATATCGATGAGGTTAAAGCTGATGTGCTCAAACCATTTGATTATGCTGCGCTGGGACATATTCATAAACCTATGAAGGTGGGGGAGGAGTGTTTTCGCTATTGTGGGACTCCTCTTGCCTGTTCTGTGAGTGAAGCCTCCCAGGAGAAAGGGATCATATTGACAGAGATGGAAGAGAAAGGGAAGATATCTACGAAGGTTCTCCCTCTGCATCCTTTGCGTCAGGTGAAGAAGATCGAAGGCATGCTGGAAGAAGTCCTTACCCGAGCCTGTGAGGATTATGTCAGTATTACTCTGAAGGATAAGGTGGACCTGGATGCCATTGATATGACAGAGAGACTGCGTCAGGCTTTTCCTAATCTGCTGGAGATTCGAAGAGAAACCTATTTTCAGGCAAACTATGACAAAGAGTTTCTCCTGGAAAAGGAAGCGGATCCCTATGAATTGTGTCTTTCTTTTCTTGGAGAGACCGACGAAGAAGATCAGAAGATTCTGCGGGATTTGGTTAACCAGGTAAAGGAGGCGTATTCGTAAAAATGAAACCGATAAAGTTGACGATGCAGGCCTTTGCCTCATATGGCCAGGAAACTGTCATAGATTTCACCCAGACAAACCAGAATCTTTTTTTGATCACCGGAGATACCGGGGCAGGAAAAACTACTATATTTGACGCTATTGTATTTGCCCTTTATGGGGAGGCCAGTTCCGTCCAAAACAAGAAGAAAGGACAGGAATTACAGAGTCAGTATGGAGATTATCTGCTGGAACCATATGTGGAGTTGTCATTCTCGGAGGGGTACGGGAATCATCGGGAGGAATATACCGTCCACCGTGTCCCACGCCACAAACGCCACAAATTAAGAGGGACCGGATATATAGCTGAAAATGAGAAAGTGACCCTGACCATGCCGGATGGCTCTGATTATATGGGTAAGAATGAGGAGATTAACCGGAAACTGGAAGAAATCCTGGGCCTGACCAAGAACCAGTTCATGCAGGTCGGCATGATCGCCCAGGGTGAATTTATGGAATTGCTCCGGGCTTCTACCAGTGACAAGATACCGATATTTCGAAAACTGTTTCATACGGATTTCTATTATGAATTGGAAAATGAACTGTTTAACCGCTGCCGGGCCAAACAGGCAGATATCGGGAGAATTAAGGTAGCCTGTCAGACAGAGATCGCACATATCGAAGTGCCGGAAGATTATGAACAGGCTGCAGACATCCTCGCAGTCACAGATAAGATTCTGAATGCAGACCGTCTGTATACGTTTGATCTGGAATGCCTGATGGTGAGACTGCAGTCCATGTGCGAATGGCTTGCAGAGAGAGCACTTGAGAACCAAAATGATTTGGATAGATCCAGACTGGAGAGAGATAAACACCGTGATGCCTGTCAGGCCGGAGAAAAACTGAATGAGTTCTATCAGCAACTGGACCGGGCAGAGAAGGAACTGGAGCTTTGTAAAGGGGAGGAAAAAGAAATCCATTCCCTGGGACATCTGATATCCGATATCCATGCCTCTTATGACATCAAAGCCGTGTATGATTCTTATGTGGATGCGGATCAACTGGTGAAAGATACTGAAATCCTGCTTAAGAAACAAGAAGAAATCTTGCCATCCCTTCAGTCAGCCTGCTTTTCGGCAGAGGAGACAGAGAACAAGAAGAAACAGGAGAAGGAGGAAGAGATTGCATTCTATTCAAAAGTCCAGGATAGGGTAAACAAGGCAGTCAGACTGTTTCAGGATATTGAGGAGACCGAGAAAGAGATTCTTTCCATCAGGAAGTTAAAAAGTGAGGCTGAGAACCTGGAAATCAGTGCAAAGAAAGATTTGGAGAACCTGGAGGAACAGGACAAGATCTGGAGGAAACAATATCAGGACCTGAGCGGAATCACCTTGCAAGAAGAGAGGAACCATGCTGCCTGTTCAGAGCTGGAGGCTATAGAATCGGATTATGATATTGTAAAAGATGATCTGGAGAAATGGGAAAAACAGAGGGAGAATTCCGAGCAGGCAAGGAGAAAGTACATTCGTGCCAGGGAAGCCTATAACCAGGCCAATCATCATTATATAGAGCAGCAGAATGCCTTCTATGATGCTCAGGCAGGTATCATCGCCAGGGAAAAACTGATCCCGGATCAGCCTTGCCCTGTCTGCGGTTCCATCCACCACCCGAATCCCCACCCTCTTTTACCGAAACATCAGAATCTGACCAGAGAATATATCGAGAGTCTGAATCGGGAGCTTATGGTTCTTCAAAAGAGCATGACAGATAAGAATGAGGATTCCGTAACCCAAAATCAGATTCTTCAGGGAAAGGAAGAGAACTATTCTGATCACAAGCGACGGCTAATGGAACAGCTGAAAAAAAAGGGGTTTGATCTTTCCGATATCAGGGATGCAGAGCGGAAAGATTTATCCGGAGAAGAAGAGAGGATTCATCTACATAAGATAGGGAATCTGTTGGATGACAGGAGCAGTCTGTTAAAACAGGAAGAACTCAGGATAAATAAAGATAAAAAAACATTCCTGACTCTGGAGGAAGCCCTACTGGAAGCGGAAGAGAAAAAAACTCATCTCCAGAAAAGGATGGAGGAGGCTTCCCGGGCTTTGTCTGAGTCCGTCGCCTCTCTGGCTGCCGTTACAGAAAGATATAATACCCTTCTGGCTTCCAGGGAGTATGATTCGCCGGAAGTGGCAAAGAAATCCCTGGAGGATGCCAGGCGGAACAAAGCTGCCAGGGAAGCAGCATATGAAGAAGCCCATGAAGCTTCCCGGACGGCCAAAAGTGCAAAAGATACAGCAGAAGCATTGATCAGACAATGCCTGGATACACTCCCTGCCTATCGGATGACCTGCGACGATAGAAAGAAAACCTATCTGGGGATGATGGCAGAAAAAGCATTTGACCATAATGGATGGATGAAAATAGTTTCTGCATATACAAGGGAAGATGCCGAATCATTCCGCAGGAAGATCGAGGAACATAACCGAAAGAAAACCGCAGCTGATACACAGAAGAAAACTGCCCTCTCTCTAATCGGAGATCAGCAAAGACCGGATCTGTTACAGCTGAGGGAAAATATGACCCAGGCAGAGGAAAGGCTTTCCGACAGGCAGAAGGCCTGTGATGTGGTCAGAAGATATCTGGATATTAATCAGAAAGCATTTCAGGAGCTTTCCCCAAGGATGGAGGAGAGAGGCAAGATCATGGAAGAATACAACCGGCTGGACTCTCTCTACCAGCGCCTTGCCGGTAAAGTATCAGGATCACGGATGGATATCGAGACCTTTGTACAGCGATATTATCTGGAGAGGATTCTTCATGCGGCAAATCTCCGTTTTCAGGAGATGTCCGGCGGTCAGTTTATACTCAGAATGTATGAACTGGAGAAAGCAGGTGAGGGAAAGAATCATGGCCTGGATCTTATGGTATATTCCACTGTCACCGGAACGGAGAGAGAGGTCAGAACCTTATCCGGTGGCGAATCTTTTATGGCTGCCTTATCCCTGGCCCTTGGCATGGCAGACCAGATTCAGGAAAATTCCGCCTCCGTCAATCTTGATATGATGTTTATCGATGAAGGGTTTGGTTCCCTTGATGATCATTCCAGGGGACAGGCAATAAAAATACTCCATAACATGGCGGATACTTCCAAACTGATTGGAATCATTTCCCATGTTACGGAGCTGAAACAAGAGATAGAGGACCAGTTAGTCATCACCAAGGATAAAGATGGCAGTCACCACAGATGGGTGATCAGTTAATCAACCACCTCATAGTTTATCACAAGGGATTTCTTTAATTCTGTCACAGGATCTTTTACGGAGTATTTTACTTTGTAGGATCCTACGGTATCGGTATCAACTGTCCCGCTGATAGACACTCTGGATAAAAGAGTTGCCTTATCGCAGGTTTTGGAAGATACTTTGATGCCACGCATGGGATCGAAGGAGTCCCCTTTTTTGATGATCTTGTTTTCTTTGGGGATCAATTTTAAAGTGGGACGGTAAGGATTATCCTCATCCGGATCCGTGGGATCCCATCCGGCTTTCTTCTTGGTGGAAATCTTAATGGGATCAAATGCGGGTTTAACAAGATTCTTCTTGTCACCAATCACAACTGTGGTTCCGCTGTCGCAGTGATCGTAGATCCATTTGGCATCTGCCACTGCAAGACGGACACATCCCATGGAAGCTTGTGTTCCAAGCTTGTTGAATTCTTCTGTCTCCATCGCCCCGTGATTCTCGGAATAATAGGGGATGGAATGGAAGAGGTAGGAACCGTGGATTCTGGTGCAGTACTGTCCGTATACATCTCCGAAAAGAGCATGCCAACGGTACTTCTCTTCTGTGTGGAAGGTACCTGTGATGGTGCCGTTATCTTTTCCGGTAGAGCAATACATAGCTCTGACCATCTTGTTACTATTGTTATCTACTACATTAACGATGTTACTCTGGCGGTTCACATAGATAGTATAACTGCCGGTAGCTGCCCTGCCATCCAGCTTTGATACCATGCCGGAACATGCGACTATACATAAAGTTAAAGCAACAATCCAAGCTTTCTTAACAACAGATTTCATGGTTTCTCTCCCCCTCTCTTGCATATCATTAAATACTTACATCTTTATATACGATGAAAGAGGGGAGAGAGATAATCATTGATATAAATACTTGAGATTTTTCTATGGATTCACAACGGTAAAGGTTACCGTGAGAGTCTTCTTCAATTCCGTAGCCGGATCCTTCAGGGCATATTTAATCTTGTAGGAACCTGGCTTGGAGGTATCTACACTTCCGGTGATTCTTACTTTGGAAAGAAGCAGATCTGCGTCGGTGAATCTGGAGGATACTGTAATGACAGAGCGGGGGTCGAAATTAGAGCCTTTTACTACCGTCTTATAGGAATTTTTGGTCAGTTTTAAAACAGGGTAATAAGGGTTTGCGGGATTAGGATCGGTAGGGTCCCATCCGGCACTTTTTTTCGTTGAAATTTTCAGAAGCTTACGTTTTGGCACTGCTAATTTCCTGTTTTCCCCGATTACCACAGTTGTCCCTGTCCTGCAGTTGTTGTAGATCCATTTGGCATCTGCCAGCGCCAGGCGGACACAGCCTTTGGATGCTTGTCTTCCCAGTTTATTGTATTCTTTTGTCTCAACCTTCTTGTTGCTGACGGAGAAGTATGGGACGGAGTGGAAAAGATAGGCTCCTGAGATCCTGGTGCAATACTGCCCATAGACTCCGCCGTACAAAGCATGCCAGCGCAGCTTTTCTTTCGTCCGGTATGTACCTTTTATGGTCCCGTAATTGATTCCGGTGGAGCAGTACATAGCCCGGGCTATTTTTTTTGTCTTGTTGTTGACTACATTTACGATATTGCTTTTCCGGTTAACATAGATGGTATAGCTCGCGGTATAGGCCTCTGCCTTTCGATGAACGGCAAATACCATCCAAACAGCCATGAGCATGAATAAGAGTAAGATGGTTTTCTTTTTCTTTGACATACATTTCTCCTTTATTTTAGTCAGATCAGCGTGATTCCATAACCCTTTATACACTATTCCAAAGTTGAATTCAATGGAAATAGTCCTTGTTTTGTAGTATTATATAGATAAAATATGACAGCCAGGCAGAGAGAGGGCATATTATGGAGCGGAACATATTACTCACCACTTTGGGAAATACATTTGATTATTCCAGACATAATTACTTTACTTATATCGAAGGAGGGAACCAGAAGTACTGTGAGGGGATCTCCACCGCAGAAGCAGGAGCAAAATATATCCTGTCAAAGGTGGCAATCGATAAGATCATCGTCCTGGGACCATCCTCCGAATTCGGGGATGAGAATACCCGTGAGGAAGTTGCTTTGAGAGATTATTGTGATTACAGTGCTGCAATTCCGGAAATGTATTCCGAGTACAAGTTCTTCTGTTATCGCATCATGCAGTTTCTGAATCGGGTGGATATCGAAGGAAATGATCTGCTGGACGAGATCAGAGGGGAGGAACGGAGGACGATTCTGGATGCCGTTCATTCTTTCTGTGAACAAAAGGGGTTAAAAAAAGAAGGAGAGAAGTTGGAAGAAACCTTCCACCGCCTGAATCTTGATCAGAAGTCTTTCGAGGAGATGGTTGCCTGCCTTCCGGATATGGATCGAAAGAAAACCGGCTGGCTCAAGCATTATCTCTTTATGCTTCTACACCGGTCCCACAAGATGGATTCCCTGGATCTGAATGAGGGAATCACCGTACAGTTTGTGCCCACTATTCCGAAAGGAGAGAATAACCTCCGCATGGGAAATCTTCCCAACATCCTGGATACTAT
>CADBOX010000164.1 GCA_902796415.1 uncultured Lachnospiraceae bacterium | reverse complement strand
TCACGGAAAGAAAGTTAACTTTAAAAATGCCAACGATGCAATCAAGAATGGTAATATATCCAAGGTGCATCAGGAGATCATGGTAGTGGAAGAGCTCAGTGTGGGTCAGAACGTTACCATGGGATACGAACCGAAAAAAGGGTTATTTATAGACTTTAATAAGATGCATAAAGATGTCGATGCGATCTTAGCTGAATTAAACTGTAACTTTAAATCACGCGACATCGTAAAAACACTTACAGCAGGACAAAAACAGATGATAGCCATCGCTAAGGCAATCTATCATCATTCAGATATTATCTCCTTTGACGAGCCGACGGCTTCCCTGACATCAAAGGAGACGGAAGCATTATTTGCAGTTATCCGTAAATTAAAAGCAGATGGCATTACAATCCTTTTCGTAAGCCATCACCTGGATGAACTTTTCGAGATCTGTGACAGGGCTTCTGTATTCAGAGACGGCGAGTTCGTCACCACTTTGACCATGAAAGACAGCAACGAAGACGAACTGATCCACGCCATGGTTGGACGTAGCGTTTCCTCTGTTGCCTCCAGACTGCAGCCAAGCCAGGCAAAACCGGAGGTGGTTTTGAAGGTGGAAGGACTGACAGACACTACACATGGTAAGTTCAAAGATGTCAGCTTTGAATTACATAAAGGCGAGATCCTTGGATTCTACGGACTGGTTGGAGCCGGCAGAACCGAGGTTATGAGAGTGATTGTGGGAGCAGACCAGAAGTTGGAAGGGGATATCTACCTTAAGAACATCAAGATTCCGGCAGCATGGAATACCACCAGAGCCCTGGGTCGTGGAATCGGAATGCTTTCCGAGGACCGTAAGAATACCGGTTTCAATAAGCTCGCCACAAATACCCAGAATATCGCCATCTCCTCTCTTGAGAAATATATGACAGGCGGTTTCTTCACCAACGAGAAGAAGAAAAAAGCAAACGCCGAACGTTTCTTCCAGGAGCTGGATATCAATCCAAAATTACCGGATTACCTTACAGTGAATATGTCCGGTGGTAATCAGCAGAAAGTCATCCTTGCCAAATGGATGTCAACCGATATCGACATCATCATCTTCGATGAGCCGACAAAGGGTGTTGACGTAGCAGCAAAGGCAGAGATCTACCGTCTGATGGAAGAACTCGTCGCCGAAGGCAAGAGTCTGATTGTTGTATCCAGTGAGCTTCCGGAAGCCATGGGACTGTCTGACAGACTGGTAGTCATGAGCGAAGGAAGAATCACAAAGATAATTGATGATGTTGCATCCCATGATTCTGATGCAATCTTGAACTATGCGATTGGAGGAAATGAATAATGAAGACGATCTATGCAAAATATAAACGAGAGATCCTCGTGTTGGTTGCCACCATTATATTAGGTGTTATTTTTACAATTCTTAATCCTAACTTTCTCACATGGAGAAATATCCTGACCGTATTCCAGCAGATGGTACTGAACGGATTACTTGCCGTAGGTATCATGTTTGCCATCCTGACAGGCGGTATCGACCTTTCCATCGGTTGTACTTTCGCCATCGTCGGTATCGCAGTAGCTACCTGTACCGTAGGTGGTATGAATCCTGTTATCGCCATCCTGATCGGTCTTGCATGTGGCGCAGTGTTGGGTATCTTTAACGGATTCCTGGTAACAAACCTGAAACTTCAGCCGTTCATCGCTACCCTGGGTACCATGAGTTTATACCGTGGTATTGCTTACGTAGTAACAGGCGGACAGCCTGTGACAAATGTACCGGATTCTTTCCGTGGTATCTTCAATGGACAGATCGGTTCCACCGGTATCCGTTACTATGTTATCGTTATGATCATCGTTTTCGTGGCCGCTCATCTGATTCTTTCCAAGACAAGGACCGGTGATTACCTCTACGCAGTAGGCGGAAATGAAGAAGCTGCCAAGCTTTCCGGTGTTAATACAAAGAAGATCAAATATATCGCTTATATCGTATCCGGCGTATGTACTGCAGTTGCAGGCCTTGTAATGCTTGCTTCCCTGGGTTCTGCAGAATCCACTGCAGGTATCGGATATGAGACCAACGCCATCGCAGCAGCAGCCATCGGTGGAACATCCATGGCAGGTGGACGTGGTACTTCTCTGGGAACCTTCTTCGGAGCTCTTATGTTAGCTGTTCTTAAAGTAGGTATGGTTGTTATCAACGTAGACTCCTTCTGGCAGTACGTTGTAACCGGTCTTATCATCATCATCGCTTCTTACTTCGAGTTCGTGAAAGATGATATCGCAGCATTCATGGCAAGACATAAATGATGAAGTTGCTCCTCATGAAAT
>CADBOX010000163.1 GCA_902796415.1 uncultured Lachnospiraceae bacterium | reverse complement strand
ATGGACAACCTACAGCCGCTGATTCTGAATAACAGCAACGATGGCGGTGACTGGAAGGAGCACGGCGTCTCTGCTGATGTCGTATATGGTAGACAATCAAAGACCAAACTGGGTTCAGAGAAATTGTATGAAGTGGCAGATCAGATCATACAGGATCATATTCGCAAAGGAAATCTTGCTAAATAAAAGATAACGGAGCCGCAAGCGACTCCGTTCGTTTATTTCTGATATTACAGGTTATCCGGTCTTTCCTGTGGCCAGGTACTGTCAGGCCATTCATCCGCTCCTTCCAGAGCTTCATTGGTGTCAATTACTACCACAGTGTCTTCATTAACCCGTTGCATTACGAATTTCATGTGATCTTCCGGGATGGCAACACAGCCACCGGTAAATGGCTTGGCGGGGCCAAAGCAGTGCAGGAATATAGCAGAACCAAGACCTGGTGTACCTTCCTCATTATAGCTGATATTCAGGCAATATTGATAATGATAGATATAATCGATGATATGCTCTGAATCGCCGCTTGCCACATCAAGATCAGGCAAGTCTTTGAGGTTTACCAGTTCGTTATAATGGAATCCTTCCCTTGGATCACCCGACCAATAAGTGTCCTCATCGACTTTTACATAAGGAATGGCACAGCCGGGATCATCAGCGATACCGAACGCACGGTTAAAATGGAATACACCGGTAGGTGTCTTGGCATCTCCTTCTTTTGTTTTGCCCAGGCCGTTCTTTCCGATAAAGCCCGGAGTTGACATGATCATGTGCCAGGACCCATCCTCCTGTTTTTCGTGAAGAGAGATCCAGGCATCTGTCGCCTCATTGCTAAAAGCTGAAACGATGAGCATCTGTTGCGCATCCTTGGCTGCGTCAAGTTTTCCCACCCATTCAGGGGATTCCACGTCAATGCCGGTATATCCGCTGTCAGCAGCAGCTTCTTTCTTCTGCCCACCGGTATCACAGGCGGTCAGAGCAACCAGCAATGCAAGCATCGTTACAATTACAATACTCCTTTTTTTCATAAATATCTCCTTTCTCAGTCAAAGCATCATGTCTTGATTAGACTTTTTTACAGAATCATATATATTGATTTTAGGCCTATTGTACCGGAAGGTCAAGGCTTTCTCAAAGGACTGGAGAAATGAGGATGAAAGAGATATAATAATATAAAAAATGACATGGAGATTTCTAAAATGAAAGATGAAAACAGTAGAAAAATCAGTTTTGATTATGGATGGTTGAGCCCCCTTGGACGTTTCTATCCGGTGGGCTGGGGCGATCATGACAGTTGGGCCCAGGAGCATATCAAAGAGTTAGTGGACTGGGAGAGTTTGTCACTGAAGGAGAGGATAAGTTCCGCCGGCATGGGGGATGTTCTGATGAACCGTGGATGGGTTCTTCTTCACAACCCTACCCATGGGATCCCGTTCCCTACCAGGAAGCCGGAGAAGCGATTAACCAAGGCACAGGCTGATTATCTCTATAATTATTATATTGACCGGGGTGAAACCGCCAGGGCGAATGAGATATTTGAAGATATGTAAACTACAGAACATGTGGTAGCGTCATAATTGAATTACTATGAAAGGAGTTTCAGAAAATGGGTAAGAGAATCATTGCAGTTAACGCAGGCCCCAGGAAGGGATGGAACTCAGACACACTGATTACAGAGGCATCAAAAGGAGCGGAATCCACAGGAGCAGTGGTGGAGCGCTTTGACCTCTTCCATCTGGAGAGATATACAGGCTGTATATCTTGTTTCGGATGTAAGAAGGAGAGATTTAAAGGACACTGCATCTGCAGAGATGGATTGACACCGGTTCTGGATGCCATCCGGGAAGCCGATGGTCTGATTATCGGATCACCCAATTATCTCAGTGAGCTGACTGCCTCATTCCGGGCATTATATGAGAGACTGATCTTCCAGAACCTCACCTATAACGTTGAGAAACCATGCTGTAATGAACACCCCATCCCGGTGCTTCTTATCATGACCAGCAATGCCCCGGATACATTCTATACCGGATTAATAAAAAATTATCAGGAAACCCTGAGCCGGTTTGTAGGACCGACGGAGATTTTCATCAGCGGGGATACCTTACAGCTGAAGGATTACGGCAAGACAGACTGGCCATGGACCCTCTTTAATCCGGAGGCCAAACAGAAGAGACATGAAGAGATCTTCCCGGAGGAATGCAAGAAGATCTTCAACCTGGGAGCAAAACTCTTTCAATGATGAACAAAAGAAAGGGATGATCTTCGGAGAATATTGGTAAAATCCTTCTTTGAAATCATTTGTTTAGATATGATATCATAAATACAAACGTGTAGCAGAAACTGCGTAAGTCCAGCTGATGCTACGCGTTTTTTTTGATT
>CADBOX010000162.1 GCA_902796415.1 uncultured Lachnospiraceae bacterium | reverse complement strand
TAAGCCGATGGTTTCATATTTTCATATTTCTTAAAGATCTTACTGAAATACCCCGCATCACTGTATCCCAACAGGAAAGAGATATCTGAGATATTCATCTCACTGGACACCATATATTTTTTGGCAGCCAGCAGTTTTCGAAGATGGATATAATCCACCACGCTGATCTGATAGTATTTCTTGAAAATTCTGCTCAGGTATCCGTTGCTCACCCCGGCATAATCCGCCAGTTCCGTCAGAGATATCTCATCGTTGATATTATTTTCAATATACTGAAGGACTTTATTCATGTAAGAATACTTCATGGCACAAATCTGACGGTAAACCTCGCTGATGATCTGAACCAGCCAACAATAACATAAAACGGGATCCGACATGGTCTTTGAACTAAGTCTGTACTTTTGAAGATAGTACTTCTTCTGAGAGTAATCCATACCGGGAATAATGTAAAATAGTTTGGAAGCAGTCACTTTCAGTGTGTCTCTGTGAAGAGACAGATCCACATCATCAAACAGATGGCGTATATATGTTTTCGCCATATCGTAGGATTTTTTATAATTCCTGTCCTCAACAGACTGCAGGAGCTCCCTGAGACTCTCATCTTCTTCCACCGTCTGGTGCTCCCCTTCCATACATACCTCGGACAGACGATGAACTGAGATGGGTTTCAGGAGATAATTATCAATCCCGGCAGATATGGCTTTATTCATCAGATTGAGATTTCGATAATTCGTTAAGATATAAGTAGAGATATCCGGAAAAGAACTTCTGATCTCTCTGCAGATGTCGATGCCATTTTCCTGCCCCATAAGAATCTCGGAAAAAACTACATGGGGGTGATGCTTCTTCACCATCTTCATGGCATCAATTCCTGTTTCCGCCACTCCTACCAGATGGCAGTTCTCCACTCTCTCTACCAGTATTTCAAAAGCTTTTTGGAATAAGTGTTCCTGGTCAATCAATAGTATCTTAATCAATACGGCTACCTCCACAATTATTTTCCCGGTTATTCCACACTGATCCTGTCATCCTGATTCTCCATATCATTTATCACTCTCGGGATATTTAGAATGATCAGATCCGGGTCAATAGAAAGTTTATAGTTCTCCGGATATTCATAAGCCACTCTCTGCTCCAGCAGGTTCAACTGTTCCAGATAGGCTCTCTCATCAAGAACATTGCCGGATTCATTGAGATATCCTACACTCTTCAAATACTTGCTGGTATGCTCAAACTGCATCGTTACGACACAACGATCCTCCGTATATTCGGTGTCAATATGTATGATACCGCGGTAATTACGATTTAATATGCCAAAATTAATCATATATTCAACAAGGGGGAATAGGATCAGTTTGGGCATTAGCTGAGTGCTGTCTTCCTTTGAGGAATTCAGCTGCACTGTGATACGTTCACTGTATTTTTCTTTCAATACTTCCAGATATTTTCTGATCTGACACAGTTCCTGCTCCAAAGATACATAATCCCTGCCGAATTCGATATAATACCTTAAAAACGAAGTGTACACCTCAATCAGTTCCTGCGTTTTCTGTGCATTTTCAATGATGGCAAAACTGGATAAAGTAACTAACATATTCAGAAGAACCTGCGGCTGAATATTATTTTTCATGGAAATCAATTTTGTTTCCTTCAGCTTCCTTTTCAGCTCACGATTCTTTTTCCTCATATCCCAGAGATGAACTTTATTATGCTCGGAGATACCCAGTTTCAGCACATAGTTTTCTTTCTGGCACATCTGGCTGATCATATAATAAATCAAATCTGTCAGATTACCGATCTTTTCAGCCGTAAAAACCGGCATATGTTCCAGACTATCCTGTTCGTCCATCTTACCGGCAACAAGATTATCATTATGAATCAGTCTCTCACCGGTGGAAGGATCTGTATAATCTTTATCCGGGCAATGAACATACCCGCAGATCATAGCCCCCAGATACTGATCATTTATCACGATGGGTAAGGCGGCTTTTACCAGCCCGTCCTCCCCTTCAAAAATGTACGGAAGATTCGTGATAGCTGCCCTTGCGGATGATAAGGCTTCCGTCATGCGGGATGTGGTATCATCTGCCTTGTGTAGTCTGTGTCTGAGGAAATCTTTCTGAAAACATCCTGGTACTACCCTCTCCCCCCTGTAATCAATGGTAGATACAGAAAACCCTGTGGCATCTGCAATCTTCTTCTGGAGGATCTCAATTGTTTCTGTACCGAATATTCCAATCAGGCTGACTTCTTTATTTCTGTTTTCCATCATTGCGTTGTCCATGCTTGTTTTTACCCCATATATTTTGACGACATCCTATATTTTCCAATGATCAGATACAAAAGAATTTATCGGAATTATAACATTTTTCCATCGAAAATGACTACTATCCTTCATAATTAAGATGTCTTTTTTCTATACATGATAAATAGAAATCAGTAATTGTAATTTTTAACACAGATTTTTAATTAACGAAATCTTATTATCACAATATATATGATATATCAAAACAGAAATATGTACTTGTAAAATATGATTCTTGTATTTGGATTATTCTGTCCTTTCATTAAAAATATCCGGTTACAGAGCATCATCCTATGGTTCCGAAGAAAAAGGCCGGTACGATTATTCGTACCGGCCTTTTTGACTATTTCATTAATCAAGATTTTTACATATCTGCTTTTACTTTATCAAAGGTGTTTTGGATCTCAGTGGAGGGTTCCGCAGTCACAAGGGAAACGACCACATCGACGATCAGTGCGATGAGAAATGCAGGAAGTAATTCATAGATGGCAAATGCGCCGCCCACAGGTGCGATAAGGTACTTCCAGACGAATACCATAAGGCCACCGGCAAGCATACCACATGTAGCTCCTGCCCGGTTGCTTCTCTTCCAGAAAAGGGCCAGAAGCATAATCGGTCCAAAAGCCGCTCCAAATCCTGCCCAGGCAAAAGAAACCACACGGAATACACTGCTGTTCGGATTCCAGGCAAGAATGATGGCAATGACAGCGATGCCGACTACAGTCATACGGGCAACGATCATAGAGGTGGACTTTTTCAACCGTACTCCAAAGAATTCCTTCACAAGGTCCTCCGACATACTGCTGGCGGC
>CADBOX010000161.1 GCA_902796415.1 uncultured Lachnospiraceae bacterium | reverse complement strand
TGCCGTAAAACATTTCGTTTTGTGGGGGCTGGAAGATACGGATATCCGGATGAAACCCTATTTTTATCCGGATCTGGAGAAACAGGATTTATTTAAGATAGGATACATCGCCAGCCAATCAAGCCATAGCAGAGGAAGTGCCGTGGATCTGACTCTTTTTGATATGAGCACAGGGAAAGAGGTGGACATGGGAACACCTTATGATCTGTTCAGTAAGGCGTCTCATCCTGATTACACAGGTATCACAGAAGAACAGTACGCGAACCGGATGATCCTCCAGAAGGTTATGGTGCGAAACGGATTTGAACCATTTGATTGTGAATGGTGGCATTTTATGTTGGCTGATGAACCATATCCGGATACCTATTTTGAATTTCCGGTTTCTTCCCGTCTTTTAAAACGATAAGGATGGTTTTGCACATGAATCAGCAATTTGATATACAGACCTATATGACAAAAGGGGTGGAGAGGGTAGTGAAGGATATCCTCAAAGCTACAAACAAGAATCCCAGGGAAAGCGCCTTCATGCTTCGATTTGCCAAAGCAAGTAAAGATGCCTCCAGAAAGAGGAAGTTCGCGCAGGACAAGGGATGGCACATCCCTCCTTTTTTGATTGCCAGTATAACCAGCCAATGTAATCTGCACTGTGAGGGGTGTTATTCCCGTCATAATCATGCTACAGATGATGGGATTCCTGATTCCCAGCTTACGGCGGAAGAGTGGCTTAAAATATTCCAGGAGGCCGAAAAACTCGGTATCAGTTTTATCCTTCTGGCTGGTGGAGAACCTATGCTGAGAAGGGATGTCATCGAAGCTGCCGGTGAGATGACAAATATACTATTTCCCATATTCACGAACGGTATCTTTATTGATAACAAATATCTTAAATTATTCGATGAGAAACGGAACCTGGTTCCCATCTTGAGCATTGAAGGAAACAAGGAGATTACAGATGCCAGAAGAGGAAATGGCGTATACGATAAGCTCATCCGAAGCATGGATGAATTCCACAGGAAAAATCTGATCTTTGGTGCTTCCATCACAGTAACAACAGAGAATATCAGAGAGGCGACAGCGGATAGTTTTCTGAAGATATTGTATGAAAGAGGCTGCAAGGCTGTTGTCTTTGTAGAATATGTACCGGTGACGGAAGACAGCAAGAACCTGGCCATCGGTGATGAGGACAGACAATACCTTCATACTGAGATAGACCGCCTGCGAAGAGAATCCCCGGAAATGGTCTATATCTCTTTCCCGGGAGATGAAAAAAGCTCCGGAGGCTGTGTGGCAGCGGGACGTGGCTTTTTCCACATCAACTCAAAGGGAGGTGCGGAACCTTGCCCATTCTCCCCTTATTCCGATATCAATGTGCGTGATACTTCATTAAAACATGCCATACAATCCCCCTTGTTCCGGAAACTGAGAGAAGGCGGATATCTGTTGGAGGATCATGTAGGAGGATGTATCCTGTTTGAGAAAAAGGATCAGGTAGAAAAACTGATAAATGATAAACAATAAAGTAATAGCCTGGGCAATCAACGTAATTTGAGAGCCCAGGCTTATTTGCTGCTTATTTAAAGTTCAAATTCTTCCCGAATTCCTTCTATGACCGGATCCAGAGACCCTTCCGCCACGGAAAAATTATCAAATGCATCATCAAACTCCATAGACTGCGCTGCAGGTTGAGGATCCGCATTTAATTTAATCTCGAAGGGGATGCTCCTGGTTATGATGATCTGCTTGATCATCATATTGACCACAGCTGAGAGATTGGTTCCGAGATGTTCCAGGATCTCAGCTGCTTTCTCTTTATCTTTTTCATCTACTCTGACCTGTAAAAAAGTATTTGTCATAATCTTTCTCCTTTCTATTGTTTTAATTATCGTTCTGCCTCTTCCTATGTCTAATATAACTAACTGTAATGACATTGTCAATACAGTGATGACTCCAGAATTTCCTGTCTTTTACGGGATAAGAGAAGAAATCTGGCTTGTCATATTTCCTTTTTTTATTTAAAATTGTACTATAGAGTGAAAAAACATAAGCATATTTGGATTCATTGATTGACTGAAGAAGGGAAAGGAGGATCAGATGCATTTCGTAGATGCCAAAGGTATATTAACCGGGAGCAAAGGTTTTTATGGAATGAATATCTATAGAGGATGCACTCATGGGTGTATTTACTGTGACAGCAGAAGCCGTTGCTATCAGTTCACCCATCCTTTTGAGGATATCGAAGTCAAACAGAATGCCCCCGAATTGCTGGAGAAAGCCTTGCGGTCCAAGCGCCGGAAATGCATGATCGGAACCGGGTCCATGTCAGATCCATATATGCATTGTGAAGAGAAACTCCGGCTCACAAGAAGATGCCTGGAGATTATCCTGAAGTATGGTTTCGGTGCTGCGGTTCAGACTAAATCGGACCGTATTCTTCAGGATATCGAATTGCTGGACCAGATAAACCGTTCAGCCAAATGTGTCGTACAAGTAACACTTACCACCTATGATGATAAACTGTGCAAACTGATCGAGCCAAGAGTCTGCAACACAAAACGGCGGATTCAGGTGCTGGAGTGTATGCAGGAGAGAGGAATTCCTACTGTAGTGTGGCTTACCCCTATTCTCCCTTTCATCAATGATACAGAAGAAAATGTCACTGCAATCCTTGAAAACTGCATTCGGACAGGCGTGAAGGGAATCATCTGTTATGATATGGGTCTGACCCTTCGGGAAGGAGACAGGGAATACTATTATGCCGCGCTTGACAAATATTTCCCGGGTCTGAAGAATAAATATATAGAACGATATGGCAATTCCTATCATGTCCCAAGTCCCAACTCCGGAAAGCTCATGAAACTTTTTCACAGGATCTGTAGAGAAAACGGAATCATATCCAGTCCGGATGAGTGTTTTCGTTATATGCAGGAGCTGCCGGAGAAATACACACAATTAAGTATATTTGATGTGATTCATCTTCAGGAGGAAGAAGAATGAAGACAAGAAAGATTTCCATAATGATATTTCTGCTATGCCTAAGCCTGATACCTTTGTACACCGATGCTTACGCAGTGAAAAAGATTAATAAGAAAGACAATACAAACCTTCCTCCTCTGACATCGGAACTTCAGAAAGCAATTATGGATACAACACCCATAGAACCTGCTGGAAGTGACATAAAACTGATCCATCCTGCAGCCCGTCTCTCAACGGCCAGGCTACCCCAGGGATATGCTTATGATGGCACTAGCTTCTACTACCTGTCTCAGTTGTCCACAGGGTCAGATAATCTCAGACTGACAAAAATCACCTGGCAGAAGGACGGCACTTATCAATCGTCATTTATGACATTAAAGCATTTTGGCCACGGGACTAACCTTGACTGTGTCAGAATACAAGGGAAGACATGGCTCTGGACCGGTTGCGACAGCAAAGGAGGCAACAGTACCGCCATCACACGGTTTACATTCAAGAGTGGGAGAGTACTGAATAAACATGGCAGTTGCCGTTACCGTATCCCAACATCAAAGAAGGGCAGGAAGTATGCCAGTAATGTCTACCCTGCCATTGACCCGGAGGGAAAAAGGCTGGCCGTTCGATATACATCAGGAGATAAACAATACTTTATCTATTATAATCTGATTAATGGGCAAAAAATCAAACCTCGGAAAATTATAAAAAAGGTATCTTGTCCGAAGACTTCCGGTCCATTTCAAGGTTTTGATATAGAGGGAGCAAGGATATATACCATAGAAGGGACAGCTTCTCAGTCCGAGATGAAAGAACTGTCTAAAAAGTATTATCCTACTGTGATCCGACGTTTTGATTATGAATCCAACTCTACCCGGACCAAAACGGTGACGGGAGCGGCAGGACTTTTGCACAGAGAGGCGGAAGGAATCCAGGTTCAGCCGGACGGATCGATATTTTTCAATATGGCCTCTCACTATAAAACGCTCTATACCTGCATGAACATCTATCAATTAACTATGGATTAGAAAATCTGAACAAAAGAAGGAGGAACAAACTAATGGGGAAAGTGTTATTGTTGAATGGCAGCCCTAATTTACATGGATGCACAGCGACCGCATTGGAAGAAATGGTTAAGACATTTCAAGAGGAAGGTATGAAAACAGAATTGATTCATATCGGAAACAAAGATATCCGGGGATGTGTCGCCTGTGGACGTTGCGGAGAACTGGGGAAATGCGTCTTTGATGATATCGTGAATGAGATTGCACCGAAATTAGAAAAAGCAGATGGTCTGGTGATTGGAAGCCCGGTTTATTATGGCTCACCCAACGCTACCCTGCTTGCCTGTATGGATCGGTTGTTCTACAGCACACCTTTTAGCAAACATATGAAAGTCGGTGCATCGGTGGTCAGTTGCAGAAGAGGCGGAAATTCAGCTTCTTTTGATGTCCTGAACAAGTATTTCACCATCAGCAGCATGCCGGTGGCTTCCAGTACTTACTGGAATCAGGTGCATGGATTTAGTGCGGAGGATGTGAAGAAAGATCTGGAAGGGCTCCAGACCATGCGAAATCTGGCCCGGAATATGTCCTTCATGATAAAAGCAATCGCGGATGCCAAAGAAAGATACGGGATTCCATTAGTGGAAAGTGATAACCTGACAAGTTTCCCGGATGGGAAGTAGGTGGGAAACAGATATGAGAAGGTTTAATCATGTAATTGTAAGGCGCCCATGTAAAGCCATGGTTGAAGGAATTACATCAGGACTCTACCCCGGAAGTCCGGAATACGAACTGGCCCTTGACCAGCATGATGCATATATTGAAGCGTTAAAAAAATGTGATGTCGATGTCACTATCCTTCCGCCGGATGAAGAATATCCGGATTCCTGCTTTGTGGAGGATCCTGCCGTTCTGACAGAAAAGTGTGCCATCATCACCAATCCGGGTGCAACTTCCAGAAATGGAGAGACCCATTCCATCGAAGAAACGATAAGAAAATTCTACCCTGAGGAGAGGATTGAACATATCTGCGATCCTGGTACACTGGAAGGTGGGGATGTCATGATGTGTGGTGATCATTTCTATGTGGGCAGATCCGAGAGGACCAATGAAGAAGGGATCAGACAGTTTGCTGATATCCTTGGAAAATACGGATATTCCTGTTCGGAAGTAAAACTGGAGGAAGTCCTCCACCTCAAAACAGGCGTAAATTATCTTGAAAACAATAATCTGCTGGTCTCCGGAGAGTTCATCCACAAGCCGGAGTTTCAAAACTATGACAGATATATCATACCGGATGAGGAAGCCTATGCCGCAAACTGTATCTGGGTGAACGGAAAGGTGATCGTCCCTGAAGGTTATCCGGCGGTCTTAGAGGCGGTTCAGACCATGGGTTATGATACAATCGTGGTCGACACCTCAGAATTCCGAAAGTTAGACGGAGGATTGAGCTGTCTGTCGTTGAGGTTTTGATGATAATCATAGGCAGTAGTGATGGAAAAGAAAGGCGGTTTGCTTAATGAGTGATAAAATAAAACTGAGAGTTTATGATACTCCTGATGGGATTTCCAGACTGAGAGAAGCAATTGACGAGGCAGATGCTGTGATCATAGGAGCCGGAGCAGGGCTTTCCACATCAGCGGGTTTTGAATATGCAGGGGAACGATTCGCGAGATACTTCGGGGATTTTTCAGAAAAGTATCATTTTCAAGATATGTATTCCGGAGGGTTCTATCCTTATGAAACTCTTGAGGAACACTGGGCTTACTGGAGCAGATATATCTTCATTAACAGATATATGAAAGCACCGAAACCGGTTTACGATACTCTGTATGAAATGTTCAGAGAAAAAGATTACTTTGTCCTGACAACTAACGTGGACCATCAGTTCCAGAAAGCAGGATTTGATAAAAACCGGATATTCTATACCCAGGGTGATTATGGTCTGTGGCAGTGCAGTTCCCCATGTCATAGTAGAACTTATGACAACAAATCAAAAGTTGTAAAGATGGTTCTGTCCCAGGGCTTCTCCATCGATGAGGCTGGCAGATTGCAGCCTCCTGTTAAGAAGGGTGGGGGAACGGATTTTGACAAACTGACCATGTCAGTCCCTTCCGATCTTGTTCCCTATTGTCCGGTATGCGGAGAACCCATGAGTATGAATCTTCGTGCAGATGATACCTTCGTGGAGGATGAAGGCTGGCAGAAAGCCTCCCAGAATTATATGGATTATCTGAAGTGTCACAAGAACGAGAAAACCCTGTTCCTGGAGTTGGCTGTAGGATTTAATACTCCCGGCATCATAAAATATAATTTCTGGAAGATGACCAATGACTGGCCCAATGCCACTTATGCCTGTGTGAATGCAGGCGAAGCCTCCGCTCCGGATGAGATCCGCGAAAAATCTATCTGCATAAATGGGGATGTAGGAGATATACTGAAAAAGATATAATATATGTATAATAAATAAGTAATACGAGGAAAGGATGTAGAAAGCTGCATCCTTTTTTTAATAAATGTTGTCTTTTAATGTAAAATTCTGTAATATTAATGTGTGAGTACTCTTTTACAAATCAGTAACTCAACAACAATTCTATAAAAGAAGTGGAGGAAAACATTGTGAAAAAAATCTTGTTACTGTCGTCGTTATTATTATTTTTATTTATCATTCCTGTAGAGGCTGCGGATAATCCGGTCAGAGAAACGGATGTAAGTATAGCTTCAGAAGGGAACGAAATAGTTCTTCTGGAAGGAACTTTTAATTATCTTACAAAGGAACAAATACTCTCGAGAATCAATGAGATTCGTCTGGAAGCCTGTAGGGAAGGCGTGTGGGATCCTCGTAATCCTTCCCGCACTCTCACGGAAGAAGATTATGTGGAGATCAAATGGTCATCCGATCTGGAATGGATTGCACAGACAAGAGCTGCTGAAGCTACCGTACACATGGATCATACAAGGCCAAATGATAAATCATGGAGTGGGGTATCATACAACGGAATATCATCTAATTCGGAAAATCTTGCCTGGAATCCTACTGCTGATATCCTGGGTGGAATCAATCAATGGTATAGGGAAAAGAGTGACTGGGTCAAAAATGCTTCAGGTGCAGGCCATTACAGATCCATCATTAATCCCCGATATACCTATATAGGAATCGGTGCCTTCAGACCTACGACCGGATACGGAGCAGTGGCCGGAGAATTGAAGATCGAATCAGGACTCAATGAGAATCAAAGTGGAGCTCAGGGGGCATATCAGCAAAAGGTGGAGATAAAAAAAGCCAATCTTACCATTTCGTCTCCCACAGCGAAAACAATTCATCTTGGAAAAACAGAAAATCTTTCTCTAAATGCCGAAACAAGTTATGAGAATGATCTGGGAAGTTCCTGGAGTCCCAAGGTTTCAAAAGTTAAACTGATGGGAGAAACAAGCTGGGAGAGCAGTAATACCCAGATCGCTGCTGTCAATAGTCAAGGTCTTGTCAATGGCATCTCCGCAGGTGCCGCCACTGTCACAGCAAAATATAATGGAACTGAATACAAAACAACTATTACAGTGGAAGATCATAAATGGGTAGAACAAAGTTCGATTCCTCCAACTTGTATCGAAACTGGAAGTACTTCATACAAGTGCAGCATTTGTGGACAAACGTATGAAAAAGAAATACCTGCAAAGGGCCATTCCTGGAATAATGATTACACAATCGATCAGGAAGCCACCTGCAAGGAAGAAGGAAGCAAATCAATCCATTGTCAAACTTGTGGTGCGAAAGATGAATCAACCATAACGGTGATCCCAAAGAAAGACCATGACTATACGGATTGGGTAACGATTCAGGAAGCCGGATGTACAAAAGACGGATATATGACACGTGGATGTAATAATTGTGATCTGAAGGAAGAAAAGGCAATTCCTGCCACCGGACATAAAGCAGGCGAACCGGTAAGAGAGAATGTTCAGGAGGCTGGCTGCGAGACAACCGGCTCTTGTGATGAAGTGACTTACTGTTCTTCATGTGGTCAGGAATTAAGCAGAGAATACCGGGAATTACCTGCCACAGGCCATTACTGGAATAATGAATACACAATCGATCAGGAAGCCACCTGTACATCAGAGGGTGAGGAGTCGATTCGTTGCTCTGTATGTGATAAGATCAAAGATGGCAGCACCAGAACCATCAATAAGAAAAACCATGAATTTGGCGAATGGAAAACAGTTAAAGAAGCCACAACAGAAGTAGCAGGTCTAAAAGAAAGAACATGTAAGATTTGTGGAACTTCTGAACAAGAGGAGATTCCAAAGATTGTTCCATCTTCTCCATCTGTACCAACTGTACCGAGTGTTCCATCTGTACCGGCTGTTCCAACCGTAATTCCGGCTGAAATAACACCGTCCAATCCGGTTGCCTTAGCATCTGTAGATAAGCAGATCACTACCGCGAGGAGTGATGCAGATCCGGTGGGAAGCGTATTTAATCTTCTCCAGGCAAAGGGAGCTGCCAATAATAATACTTCCGTGAAGATTTCCTGGAAAAGAGTAACAGGGGCAAGTGCCTACATTATATATGCCAATAAATGCGGTGTTAATAATCAATACATCAAGCTAAATACTGTAACCGGTACTTCCTTTACCCAGACGAAGCTGAAAAAGGGAACCTACTATAAGTATCTGATCGTAGCAGTAAATGGAGATAAGGCACTTGCAACATCAAAGACCATCCATGTCGCTACGAAAGGCGGCAAAGTTGGAAACCATAAGAGCGT
>CADBOX010000160.1 GCA_902796415.1 uncultured Lachnospiraceae bacterium | reverse complement strand
TTACGCTCATGTCGTAAGCCTCGACATTGTTTACACTTGCTGCGGTCTCGTTCTCTGCGAATGCCATTGTCATACTAAGCATTGCAACCATTGTCAAAATCATCTTTTTCATCTTTTTACCCTTTCTTAATTTTTACTCGGGGCGTTTTAATTGTTATCCTGATGCCCCTACTTTAAACTTAAATTTGTTATCCTAATGTCTTTTGACGTTGCAAAGGTACGACGATTTTTCGGTTTACGCAAGCGTTTACGGAAAATTGTGTGCGCAAACAGTCTTATTTTTGACCCAAATCAACAATATCTCGTTTTTTATTAGTATCTTTGCAGCCGATTACATTATTATATATAATATGGATAAGAAAAACAGGTTTATTACAGTCAACTACCAACTCTATACTGTGGTAGAAGGCAAGAAAGAACTCGAGGAACAGACCTCAGAGGACCGTCCTTTTCAGTTTATCACCGGCTTTGGTGTCGCTCTCGATTCCTTTGAGAAGAATCTTATAGCTCTCGAGACTGGCAGTGATTTCGACTTCACGCTCCAGCCATCAGAAGCTTTTGGCGAATACGAGCCACAAGGTGTACATAAGATTGCTCGTGAGACATTCACTATCAACGGACATTTCGACCACGACAATATCTACGAGGGTGCAGTAATCACTCTGATGGATAATGAGGAGAACCATTTTATGGCAAAGGTTGTCAAGATTGAAGAAGATGGTGTTACCGTAGATACCAACCACCCTCTCGCAGGTAGAACACTCAACTTCACTGGAAAGGTGATAGAAAATCGTGAGGCTACAGAAGATGAGGTACAACATCTGATAAAACTTCTCACCGGAGGTTGCAGCGGATGCGGACATCATCATGGTGAAGGCGAAAGTTGCGAGGGATGTGCTGACGGATGCGGCCACGACCACCATGACGGAGGATGCGGCTGCGGACATTGTCATTAAGAGATAAGAAGATATAAGAAAGAGGTGAATACGTTTGGGCATATATTCAGGCTGACAACCTTTGGCGAGAGCCATGGGGAGGCAATTGGTGGCGTCATAGACGGAATGCCTGCCGGGATAGATATCGATATGGAGTTTATCCAAGAGGAACTAAATCGTAGACGTCCAGGACAGAGCAAGATTACCACTTCCAGAAACGAGCCAGATAAGGTAGAACTGCTTAGTGGGGTCTTTGAAGGCAAATCTACTGGTTGCCCTATAGGGTTTATTGTTCGCAATACCAACCAGCACTCACATGATTATGATAACATGAGAGACCTTTTCCGTCCCTCCCACGCAGATTTCACCTATTATTATAAATATGGTACGCGCGACCATCGTGGTGGAGGCCGTTCTTCTGCAAGAATCACGATAAGCCGTTGTGTGGGTGGTGCTCTTGCAAAACTTGTACTCAGACAACTGGGCATAATCATTCAGGCATATACGTCACAGGTGGGAGATATTTCACTTGACAGAGACTATCATCTCTATGACCTCTCAAAGACAGAGAGCAATGCCGTACGCTGTCCTGATACAGAAAAGGCAAACCAGATGGAAGAGCTCATCTCCCAGGTAAAGGCAGAGGGGGATACTATTGGAGGCATAATCACCTGTGTGATAAAGGGATGTCCGGCAGGTCTTGGAGAACCAGAATTCGGAAAACTACATGCAGACCTTGGTGCTGCAATGCTTGGCATCAATGCCGTAAAAGGATTTGAATATGGTGAGGGGTTTGACGGAGTAACGGCAAGAGGATCAGAGCAGAATGACATCTTTATCCCCATCTCAGAGGAGTCCTCTCAGCACTCTACAAAGACCAATCACAGCGGAGGAATACAAGGAGGTATCTCCAATGGACAGGACATATATTTCCGTGTGGCATTCAAACCTGTTGCGACGATTCTCACCCAACAGGATACCATTGATATTGATGGAAATCCCACCACTCTGAAGGCTCAGGGGCGACATGATCCATGTGTCTTACCAAGAGCTGTTCCTATCGTAGAAGCAATGGCTGCAATGACCATTTTGGACCATTTTCTGCTTAATAAGACCATAAAATTGTGAAAATTGCACCTTATTTGCAAAATATTTCGCAGAAAACTTGGAAGATTAGAAATTTTGCACTATATTTGCAAAAGCAATTGAGGGGTTTGTGATAAATCCCATATTGTTTTAGTTAAGTCTAGTTTAGTTTTTGTGTTGGTTGAGGGCTACCGATTGGTAGCCCTCAGTTTCTTTTTATCAGTCAATCACACCTATTATCTCATGAACTGACTTACATCCATGACTATCGAGCCACTCATTTATGCCATCACGCACTTTTATGCTCACTGCAGGATCGAGGAAATTTGCTGTACCAATCTCTATCGCCGTAGCGCCAGCCATAAGGAACTCTATTGCATCCTTAGAATTACATATACCACCAAGTCCCACAACAGGTATCTTAACAGCCTTAGCCACTTGCCAAACCATACGCAGGGCAACAGGTTTTACCGCAGGACCACTGAGACCACCTGTGTTAATGCTAAGCAGTGTCTTACGCCGCTCTATATCTATCGCCATACCCATAAGAGTATTTATTAGCGACACGCTGTCGGCTCCCTCCGCCTCTACTGCACGGGCTATCTCTGAGATATCAGTAACATTGGGCGATAGTTTCACAATAAGAGTCTTATGATATCTCTCACGAACGGCCTTAACCACACTCGAAGCACCAGCACAAGTTACGCCGAAAGCCATTCCCCCATCCTTAACATTTGGACATGAGATATTCAGTTCGATGGCAGGAATATTCTCCAAGGCATCAATACGTGCTGCACACTCAGCATAATCCTCTGGTGAAGAACCGCTAACGTTCACAATCATATTTGTGTTGATATCCTTTATTTGAGGATAGATATGCTCGCAGAAATAATCCACACCCTTATTCTGGAGTCCTACGCAGTTAAGCATTCCACTTGCCGTTTCTGCCATACGGGGATAGTCATTTCCCTCGCGAGGCTTAAGAGTAGTACCCTTCACAATAATACCTCCTATGCCATCAAGGGGCATAAGGTCAGCAAATTCCAGTCCATAACCAAAGGTTCCTGAAGCTGTCATTACAGGATTCTTCAGTTCAAGATCTTTTATCTTTACATCTAGTCTTGCCATAATAATTTCCGAATATTAAACACTGGTCCATCCTTACAAACACACAGATTACCCTCTGTGGTCTTTTCCACACAACAGAGACAGGCTCCAAGTCCACATGCCATCAGATTCTCCAGCGATGCCTCACATTCTGTCTGAGCCTTACGGGAATAACGGGCTACAGCCTTCATCATGGGAGTTGGGCCACAGGTGGCAATACGGTCGAATCTCTCATTCTGCAGCAAAGAGTGATTGGTAACAAAACCCTTCTCGCCTTCAGAACCATCCTCTGTAGTCACACACACACGCCCATAACTTTTAAATATATCCAACATAAGCAGATCCTTGGCAGTTCTGGCACCTAAGAGAAATGTAGGTATACAGCCCATTTTCGCCATCTGGGCACCCATATACAACAATGGAGCCACGCCAACACCACCGCCAACCAGCAATATACGTTCTTCTGAAGATTGTGGCATAGTAAAGCCATTACCCAAAGGCAACAAACAATTAAGCATATCACCAGGCTTCAAAAGAGCCAGTTTCTTTGTTCCTTCACCCACGGCAGCAACAAGAAGCCACAATTCATTGGCTTCTATATCTACAAAATTGATAGAGATAGGACGTCTAAGAAACGTATTTGGAGATCCATCAACACGTATTTCTACAAATTGTCCAGGCAACATCTCAGGCAGAGGCTTGTCATCAGTGAGTTTTATAAGAACATAACGCTGATGAATCTGCTCCACAGACTTGACACGGAGGTCGAGCAAATACTTCTTCATAAAAATAGTACCTTTATAACTTTCGGATGCAAAGGTACTACTTTTATTTGAAACAACAAAATCTTATTTCTTCTTGGGTTCAAAAGTATCGAAGGTCTGATCATCATAAAAGACCCTTATTTCTACTATCTTTCGTTGAGGTTTGTCAATGAATTTTACTTCAGCTCGATCTATTTCGGATCGTGTACTTTTTACACTATTAATATTCTGTTGCTGAGGATAGCCATTTGGGAGGGTAGGAGCAGGGGATTCATTAAAATCGAACATTGGTGAGTATCCCTGGCGATTCTCCGAACCCTGTGGATCACTATCTTGACTACCTGCTGGTGCATTATTATCTTGAAGATACATGTCACCAGAGCCAAACATCAACCAATCTGTACTGATGTTGGGAATTTTCTTTTTAATAGCCTCTACGATGTTTAGGGTTGGCCTGGTACGATCATTAAATATACTACTGAGGGTAGCAGCACCCACTCCAATAAACTCAGCAAACACCTGTTGAGTCATATGCTGAGACTCCATAATTTGACGAATTCGATCTTTCATTTTCTTATCGTAAGTGATTAAAGGGCATTTTGCCTTATTTTCTTTCAGTTTACAAAAAAAAAACAAAAAAATGGAATAACCAACAAACGTAGAGAGGATTTAAGATTTTATAATTTTAATTTGCAATTTCATATTTGCAAACACAAAGAGACTCATAAGCGAAAAAATGATTTAGAATTACAAATCAAAAATCAAAAGACAAATTCATTACAAAGAAAAATTGCAATTGTTTTTCACAAATAACTGGGTATGAATCAGGTATTTATTCAAAATCAACCTATATTTGTCCCAATATGCAGAATTCATTCTGTATATTGCTTTATATTATGTAGTAAATTAGAATAAATTACTATAAAGCACTGATATTCTGCAACTTATAGTAAAGAAATGCAGTTTACATAATAATGAATATGCAAATTCGAATCACAAAATTTAATTATTTGTTTTTAAACTTTTAAATTCCAAATCTGTGTATCAATCCTAAATATCGGTTTTCAAAACAACAATGATGTTGTATTTGGTTTTAAAATTAATACCCGATATTAGAAATTCTAAATCTTAATGAATGTGAAGACAAAATCTCCTCTCCCCGATTTTTCGAAAAATCGTCATTTCTCGCGTATTCCTGAACAACTGGACGAAAGCCAGAAATACGCAAATTTTGAAGGGGTATAAATATTCCAAACCCCCTGATTATAGGGCATTTGGGCATAAAAAAAGCGTTCACGAAGAACGCCATTTTAAGAAATTCTAGCTCAATAAATCCCCTCTTTTTAGTGCAAAATGTAAAAAATCAATTCTTTCATTAGCTCTCCTGAAGGGGTATTTGGGTTATCCAAACCCTTACTTTTGGCATCAATCTCACGTATCTTACCGATTATCTGCATCACTTTCATTCCA
>CADBOX010000159.1 GCA_902796415.1 uncultured Lachnospiraceae bacterium | reverse complement strand
ACGATAAAAACCAACAAAAGGATTGCGATTACAATCCCATAACTCATACTTTTCCTTTCCTTTTCCATATAATTTGGACTATTTTAATAGTCTGTATACCTTCCCCGGCAGATCAGATAAAACCTGCCAGGTTCTGAATAGTCATATATATTGTAATATTATTTTTAAAATAATTCAATGAAATTCAACAAATTCCGTGAAATTCCCTTGCATCCTTGTGTATATCTTTATTTAGTGCTATGATACAAGGGTAAAAAGTTGCTGACCAAAACCATACCCAGGAGCCAGTCCATGAGTTTCCGTGAAAAAGCCTTAAAATCACTGAGAAAAATCCATAAATATTATCGATATAGGTTTTATTTTCCCCATTTATATAGAAAATATTGTAGAGAAGCTGTTCATGCCGGGAAGGTTTTATTTCTT
This sequence comes from uncultured Lachnospiraceae bacterium, assembly GCA_902796415.1. Lineage (GTDB taxonomy): Bacteria > Bacillota > Clostridia > Lachnospirales > Lachnospiraceae > Anaerobutyricum. The sequence continues at coordinate 3,054 of CADBOX010000159.1, read as the reverse complement.
GAGATGAGATTTGAAGAGCTCTCCCATTCTTTTCATTATCTCCGGGACCGCCTCAGAGAGTCCGGGGATTTTGAACTATCGGAAGCTTATGTCCGTTTCAATATCGCAAGGGGAAAGGATTATACAGACAGAGTGAAATATGCCCTAAAGGAGATTGCATCTTCCCGCTTTGTTTTCGTGGATGATGCCAGCATCATTCTTTCCTGCATCCCTGTCCGCGAGGAAACCACGGTAATTAATCTTTGGCATGCCTGTGGGGCGTTTAAAAAGTTCGGCAGAAGTACAGCGACAAAGATCTTCGGCGATACGGCGGAAGAGCTGGATCGATATCCGAACTATGGGAATCTCGATCTGGTCACGGTGAGCAGCCCTGAAGTAATATGGGCATACGAGGAGGCCATGCATCTTCCGGAAGGTATTGTTCAGCCTCTGGGAATCAGCCGTACCGATAGTTTCTACGATCAGGAATTCGTGGCTGGTCGTAAGGAAAAACTATATAAAGCAATGCCTCAGGCCAGGGATAAAAAAGTGATTCTTTATGCCCCTACTTTCCGTGGGCGTGTTTCCTCCGCTACCAGCCCGGATGAGATTGATTTTGTACGGATGAAAGAACTCTTTGGAGAAGAATATGTGCTGGTTTGTAAACTTCATCCCTTTGTAAAGGAGCATCCCCCGATTCCTGAGGAGGCATCCGATTTCGCCATGGATGCAGAAGATGCCGGGCTGACCATCGAAGACCTGCTCTGTTGCGCGGACATCTGCATATCAGATTACTCTTCCCTGGTATTTGAATACTCTCTTTTTGAGAAACCTATGATCTTCTATGCCTTTGATTACGACGAATATTGTGACTGGAGGGGGTTCTATTATGACTATCCGGAATTCACTCCCGGGCCCATCGTGAAGACACAGGAAGAATTATTCCAGGCAATTCGGGATTGCAGCGATCATTTCGACCCGTCCCTGGTAATTGCTTTCAAAAAAAGATTTATGGATAGCTGTGACGGACACGCTACCGATCGTATTATATCTTATATGAAGAATAAACAGTTGAATAAAACTATATGAAGAGATTGGAGAGAGGGATATGGATTATAAGCTGAAAGATTTAAGTAGCAGGGAACCGGATAATATCATCACACTTGACATTGCATCGGTAAAGACTTTGCAGATCGGTTACCATGCAGAGAATATCCTCCTTTATTTTTCGGAGGATGATCAGTTTATTCTGAAAGAATACATCGGTTATACCGCTTACGAATATCTTGGAAAAATAACGGCCAACCGTTTCAAAACCACCATCCGATACGGGCGCAGGGAGGAAGTCAATAATGACACCTATGTGGAGATCTTCCTTCCCAGAAGCTGGCACGGAGAATTACTGGTTTACACCCAATATGGATACATCACCTGCCAGGAGACCCTGGAACTGGAACGCTTCGCTGCGGAGACCAGTGAGGGAACCATCACCATAAAAGAGATCAAGGCTCCCCGCATCCGCCTGGCTTCCTCCAGTAATTCCGTAACACTGGAGAAAGGAATAGGCTTTGTGGATGTCCATACCAACTCCGGTAATATCGATGTTATCTCTGTTGAAGGCGGTGCCAGACTGGAAACCTCCACCGGACAGATCAAAGCCACTTTTGAATCATTGAATAACGTGGTGGAATGCAACAGTCTCAGCGGTGATATGGACTTAACCTTTGCTGAAGCCTGCAACATCAATGTGGACGGTATCTCCAAGAGGGGTGAGATCCAGTCCGACATCGAGAACGTAACAATCCGTATGAAACCAGGTAATGTGAAAAATGTCGTGGGAATGAGAGGAAAAAAACCATTCCAGAATGTACGGCTCACCAGCATCAATGGCAATATTGTATTGAAATAAGTGTTTGACTGGTAATATTGAGAAAAACCGAGGGATCCATGGTATTTTCTGGTTCCGTTGTTCCTCGGAAAGATAAGTTCTTAACGAACTTTTCTTTCCTGCGGTACAAAGTCACCTGAAAATACCATGGACCCCTCGGTTTATTATTAATAGGGTCTAACCACTCATTTTATTCTAGTCATCCTCCAGGAGGGAGACTGCACAGTTATAGTCCGTGATGAGAGTGTTGATATATCCTCCCCGGATTGCACCTTTTATGGCTCTTACTTTCTCCACGCCACCGGCGATTCCCACAGTGACGGGGATCTTTCTTAATTTATGGACATCGACCCCGATCACATAGTTGTTGTCCTTAAAAGGCGCAGTGTCCCCGTTGAGGTCATAGAACTGCATATTAATCTCACCGGCAACCCCTTTTTGAATCAGCATCTCCATCTCATTTTCAGCAAAATATCCTGTGGTCTGAATAGAGGAATACTCATTGGGATATCCTATGCCGAGTATGGCAAGGTTGAGTCCTGTGGCAATCTCCAACATGGAGGACACCGTCAGATCCTTCATCAATTCATTCCGAACTACCTGGGTGAACACCCTGGCAGGGGCAAAGATAGGATGGAACTCACTGTGGTACAGCTGAGCCAGCTGTTCCGCCAAAGAATTGGCATGAATCCGCAGATTGGCCTGGCCCACACCTCCCACCAGGGGAATGACGGTAATTTTCTTATCCGTACACTCTTTCATCCCGTTCACTACCTGAAGCAAAGTACTACCCATGGAGATACCTACCACGTCCTGGTCCTTGATCAGATGGCCCAGGTAGGCGGCAGCGATCTTTCCGATATTATTTTTGGTGGTCTGTTCCGTATCCCCGGAATCCGCGATGACCACATCCTTCAGCCTATATCTTTCCTTCAGCTCTTCACTCAACTTCCAATACTTTACAAAGTCCACATCGGAGACCTGGATCTGTATCAGGTTCTGCTCTTTGGCACTGGCCAATAATCTGGACAAGGTAGGTCTGGATATATTCAGCTTGGAAGCAATCTCCTGCTGAGAAAGATTTTCATTATAATACATGTCACATGCTTTGATCATAAGACGCAGATCATTCACGACTTTCTTCATAAAACCACCTCTCATCCTCATTATAAATGAGCGGTTCTCTT
>CADBOX010000158.1 GCA_902796415.1 uncultured Lachnospiraceae bacterium | reverse complement strand
CTGCATTCTATTTTCCCATGGTTCCAGCTTGCCGGCATCTCCGGGTTGGGGCCATGGTTTAATACTTCATTCTATTTTCCCATGGTTTCAGCTCGCCGGTATCTCCTGTTTGATGCCATGGTTTACCGATACAGTATCGTTTCCCATGGTTTTCATTCGCTGTCCCCAAAAAAAAGAATGGGGCCAAGCCCCATTCTTTCAATCTACTGCCCAGCCTGATAAATAGGCTTTCTGTTCTTCAGTGAGTTCATCGATGGAGAGGTTCATGGCAGCCAGCTTGTATCTGCCGATGACATCGTCGATGGAGTCCGGAACCTGATAAACCTTGGTTTCCAGCTGATCTCTGTGATCTGCCAGCCATTTAAGACTTAATGCCTGAACAGCGAAGGACATGTCCATGATTTCTGCCGGATGTCCCATTCCACAGGCAAGGTTTACCAACCTTCCTTCTCCGAGTACATTTAAAGTTTTACCGTTCTCCAGGGTATAACCCATGATATTATGGCGCTGTACTTTGGAGGAGACAGCGATCTCTTTTAATCTTGCCACATCAATCTCGCAGTCAAAATGGCCTGCATTGCAGAGGATGGCATTGTCTTTCATTTCTTTGAAATGGCGTTCCACGATGACATCTTTGCAGCCGGTGACAGTGACAAAGAAGTCTCCCAGTCTGGCTGCCTCGTCCATCTTCATGATCCGGAAGCCATCCATGGTTGCGTCCAGCGCTTTAAATGGATCAATCTCTGTGACGATGACATTAGCTCCCATGCCTTTGGCCCGCATGGCAACCCCTTTACCACACCAGCCGTAACCGGCTACCACTACTGTCTTGCCAGCCACGATCAGGTTTGTGGTATCCATGATAGCGGTCCACACTGACTGACCCGTTCCGTATTTATTATCATAATAGTGTTTTGCTTTAGCGTCATTAACTGCCATCATGGGACAAGGAAGCACCCCTTCTCTCTCCCTGGCTTTCAGACGGATGATACCTGTGGTGGTCTCTTCGCAGCCACCGATCAGGTTATCTGCATATTCTGCACATCTTCCACCTAAGAGGTTAATCAGGTCACCGCCGTCATCCACGATAAGATGCGGGTGGCACTTGAGGGTTTCCGCCAGAAGATCTTCGTATTCCTGGGCATCCACCCCGTATTTGCCGAAAGTTTCCACTCCCAGCTGGGATACAGCTGCCGCCACATCGTCCTGGGTAGACAGCGGATTACAACCCGTAAGAAAGACTTCTGCTCCTCCCTTCTTCAATACCAGTCCAAGGTTGGAGGTCTTGGCCTCCAGATGAACGGAAACGGCAATCCTCAGACCTTTAAAGGGCTGTTCCTTCTCAAATTGTTTCTCAATCTCGGTCAGAGCAGGCATGTGGGACCGAACCCACTGAATCTTGGTCATCCCGGCAGGCGCCAGGGAAGCATCTTTTATTATACTCATTCTTATTCTCCTTTATGTAATGGGGGTCAGACCCCATTACGAAAAACCCAATATTTATGCATCTTTTCTGTAATGGGGTCTGACCCCCTGCAGAACCCCCTACAGGTTTTTCTCGACTATTTTGCCGACCTCATAATACACTCTTTCCTGATCAATGGTCAAGAGCTGGCGGTCCCGCATGACGAACTTGCCGTTTATCATCACGGATTCCACCTCTGAGCCGTTGGCTGAGTAACATAGAGCTGAGAGGATGTTATTGTTGGGGAAGAGAGACGGCGCATCCAGATTCAGGAAGATCAGGTCTGCGACAGCTCCTTCCCGGATTACTCCGATATCCGGATTATGAAGGGCAACTGACCCATTGTAAGTAGCGGCTTTCACGATATAGTCCGAGGGGATGGCCAGACAGTCCCTGGTGTGGGCTTTGTGCATCAGGGACAAGAGTCCCATCTCCCGGAACATATTCAGAGTATTATTGCTGGCGGCTCCATCTGTCCCGACGCAGACGTTGATTCCCATCTCTTTCATCTGGCTTAAGGGAGCGATTCCGTTTCCCAGTTTGGCATTGCTGGCCACGTTGGTGACGATGGTTGCCCCGGTATTACGGATGATATCCAGGTCATCACCCTGCATCTGAACACAGTGGGCCAGAATGGTTTTTTCATCCAGGAACCCGATATCATTCAGGTACTGTACCGGTGTCTTCCCATGGTTATTCAGGCAGTCATTCAGCTCCGTCATGCTCTCGGACAGATGAATCTGCTTCAGCATCCTGTGTTCGCCTGCAGCCTCATCCACCTGTTTTAAGAGTTTTTCGGAACAGGTATAGATGGCATGGGGTGACAGGATGAACTGTAAGGTATCCGACTGGAATTCTTCCTTTTCTTCCAATGCCTGCTTGAATCTGCTGTATCCGTCCTGGTAAAGGTCCTCCCCCACCAGGCCTCTTCCGATGTAGGCACGGATCCCGGCTTCCCTGGCCGCCTGGGTCACTTGACGGTGATACATATGCATATCAGTGAAGCAAGTGGTTCCGGTGCGGATCATCTCCAATATACCCAGCATGGAAGTCCAATAGGCAGCCTCGACGGGGAGATTGTCCTCCACGGGCATCACCCGTTGAAAGAGCCATTCCTGGAAGGGGACATCGTCGGCATAGTTCCTCATCATGGTCATGTAAGCATGGGTATGCATGTTGATGAGGCCGGGCATGATCAGTTTTCTGCCGGCATCAATCACTTCATACTCCTCCCCTTGTGCAAAGGGTTCAAATGTAATCTTTCCTTCTTTAATATAGAGAGTTTTCTCTTCGGTCATCATGGCTTCCCCACCGTATGTGAGGATGGTACCATTGATTATCTTATAATTCTTCATAGATCCTCCCGTGGCAGCGCTCGCAACGAGCGCACAGATACTCAGTCAAAATCGAATTCACTCTATATTAGCCTTATTATTCCCTCCTTGTCAACATATCTCCCCCTGCAAACCTTCAAACTTCCCCAAAACGGAAAAGTTTTTTCCCGGGGAAGATGGTATGATTCAATCATAATAACATGATTATGCTAATATTATTTATTTTCAGAAGGGGGAACTAAAAATGAAAGTTGCTATTATTCAGAAAGAAGGCCTCCGGGCTCTCGGTTACAAGATCGCTGCAGAATACCAGATGGACACTTCCAAAAATGCCGCCTATTGGGCAAATGTAGATTTTTCCGCTTATCCTGCTTATCCGGCCGGTCTGGTTGACAAGGCTGAGATTGCTACCTGGTATCATCCGGAAGATTCCCAGGAACCCCTGGCATATTATTTCGGAACTGTTACCGATTATGAAGGAGTTCCGGAAGGTTTTGTAGAATTCAAGATCCCTGCAGCAGAATTTGCTGTGTTTACCGCCTCCGAGACCGCAGATACCGATGCCAAGGAAGTGACCGCCAAGAAGGTTGCTGACACATGGGCTGCCATCTACGCAGAGTGGCTTCCGGCAAATCCGGAATATAAAACAGACCCTACCAAGATGTATTATGAGTTATACACCGGCGGGAAGGCTGAGATCTATATCCCGATCAAATAATAAGAGAATGTCCTTTTTTCATAAAGATATTTCCTTCTTGTAGTCACGGAAAAGAGCAGGGGCCGACTGACAGCCCCTGCTTTTCTCTGCTTTCTTTCTCTTTGAAACTGTCATTTTGTGATGTTATTCTCAGAAAAAAATGATATTCTATCTGTAGCACTTAAAGATCCCATTCTTTCCGGAGAGGCGCCTTATGAATTACAAAGCAACGATTGGCAAATGTACAGATTATATAAAGGATCACATCTCCCGGGAGATCACAGCTGAGGAGCTGGCAGGCTTATGTGGGTACTCTCTCTATCATCTGTCCAGCGTCTTCCGGGCATGTTTTGGCTGTTCCATCGGCAGATATATCCAGGAAGAAAAAATGAGAGAAGCTGCAAGGAGACTTCGCCAGGGGCAAAAGATCACAGAGGTGGCTTATGATATCGGGTTTGATACCGGTTCCGGTTTTACCAAGGCTTTTCGCCGGCAATTTGGAGTCCCTCCAAGAGAATACCGCAGCCTTACTCTCCAGCCTGAGTTTGTGAAACGGTCAGACCTGCGGGCTTATGGTTATGTGATTCCTGTGGAAGAGGGCCATTCCCAGGCCGGTCAGGCGGCTTTCTGGTCCCACGTTAATTTCAAAGATCTCCCTTCCTATCCGGAAAATGCTTCCGATTACGCGGAGATCAGCGCATGGATCGATCCGGATGCCAAGACCGGAAAGATGGAGTATTTCTTCGGTTATATCACCAGCGATCCTAATCCCGCGGAAGGATTTCGCTGTCTCTCTTTGTCTGGTGGAGAATATGCCATATTCCGTCTGGAATACCTGGATGGAGGGATCTCTCAGGAGCTTCTTCTCCATATACAGTCCGTCTGGCACTATATCTTTGAAGAATGGTTTGCCTCCCATCCACAGACTAATTTCGATGACAGCAGACTCTGTTTCGAAAAATACGGGCAGAAGGAAATAGAAATCTGTGTACCGGTCCGGTATTGAGAGAGAATAGACGCAAAAAGCTGAAGGATGTGATATGTATCCGGGATTCCGGGTACATATCACATCCTTCAGCTTTTTTCAAAGTATAAACTATTATATTTTTATTATTCCATGTCTCCTGAGAAACTCCTCGATCCGTGGATCCAGGTGTCTTTCAGGTTCTGCGATATCCCACAGATAATGGGCGTCCGAATTATGCAGCCAGGGTTTTCCCATAAGGCTCGGATTTGAATCCATGAATTCATCATAGAGTCCAAGATGATAAAATTCATAGAAGGGAAACTCTACATCCTCGGGAACTCCACCCATGATAGCCACCAGGCTGTTGGAGCTCCGGTCTATGTGGGAAGGAAAGAAGATCCCTCCATATTTGACCATAAGCTCCGGCAGTTCAGAGTAGGACACTCCGCTGGCTGTGATGAGAAGAGTGTCGATGCTTCCTATGGGCTCGTCATTCTCATCCACGATAATCTGGTCACCAAAGATCTCCGGCCTGTTTTTTACCGGCGGCATGGTGGAGAAGACATAGGCATCAAATTCCATGGCCTGTTCCAAGGTAGGGAAGAGACAGACAGCATGAATCTCCTCAGAAGTGTTGATCTCCATTCCGGGTATCGCACAGATCCCGGCGTTTCTGGCCGCCGCCATGAAAGCCGGACAGTTTCTGGAACTGTTGTGATCCGTCAGGGCAATCACATCAAGCTCCTTAAGCATAGCCATATTCACGATGTTATTCACGGTCATCTCATTATCCCCACAGGGAGAGAGACACGAATGGATGTGAAGATCGTAGGTCATGTAGGTCTCCTTAGATCGTGTCAAATATCATTTTCCCGGTTTCAAAAGCAGGTATTCCGGAACAAAGTATCGCGATATCCTCCTGGTTCGCCTTTTTCATCATCTCGGCATCCGGCCTTACTCCGTCGCACAGCACGATGCAGGCAACATCCGCAAGGGAGGCAACCGCCACGGAATTCATGTTCCCCATCACAGTGATCCAGGCACACTCCTCTGGCGCACGTCCCATGGCAAAGCTTAGCAGATCACAACAATAAACTCCACTGATGTCCCGGTCAAGCGCTTCCTCACCCGCGACGATTTCAAAACCGCATTTCTCGGCTGTATCTCTAACGTTCATCTGTTTTCTCCCTCACTTTGATCGATTATCATCCTTCTTTTCATCAATGGGTTTTCTTCCCATTCCTATCCCCGAAATCTTCGAAAGCAGGTCTGCGATATGCTGGACTTCATCTCTTAATACAAATACGCATGCGTTTTCCGTGGAATATCCACGCACGATATCCTCCGCCAGGGCACGGCAGGATGGGGATCCGCAGGATCCGCAGTTCAGCCCCGGAAGCTTGGCGGTAAGCCGTTCGACTTCTTCCATCATGGCGAAAGCTTTCTCCATGTCCGGATCCAGCTCCATGACGGGCCGGTATTCCATCTCGGAACTCCACCTGTACTCCTCCGGTACCAGATCCTCACGGATGATATTTTTATAAGGTGGCAGATATTTTCTTAAAGAAGTAAGTTTCACTCTTGAGATAAAAGGATTCTCCACGGTGAAAACACCACCCACGCAACCGCCCGGGCAGGCATTCAATTCCACGAAGCGTATATTATTCAGCTTCTCATCCTCCATCTCATTCAGAACCTTAATACAGTTCTCAATTCCGTCGGCCGCGAGGTAAGAATCGGTCAGAAGTGCCGCTCCTTCCCCTCCGGAAGAGCCCCAGCTGACACCGACCCGGCCGCTGTCTGATATGCCACAGGTTTCCTCAGCCTGCTGCAGGAGACCGACAAGCCTGGTATACACATCTTTTATCGATACAACGGCATCGATATTACTCTTCTCAAGGCCGATCGGTGAATATATACTGGACGCCTTTGCCGTGCAGGGAGATATGAAAACAGTCCCTATCTTATCCGCCGGGAGTCCCGTCTCCCTCATGGCCCTTTCCTTTGCCATCTTTCCGGCAAGTTCCGCAGGCGTGAGCAACGGAAGCAGATTGTCGATCAGATCCGGAAAACGTATCCGGATCAGCCTGGATATGGTAGGACAGGCAGAGCTGATGATCGTCTTATCCGAATCGGTGGCTTTGATGTATTTTCTGGTGGCATCGGAAACAAGTTCCGCCGCCTGGGCCACTTCAAATACATCATCAAAGCCAAGGATACGAAGTCCTTCCACAACAATCTCCGGCCCTTCCAGATTATTAAACTGGGCATACAGAGACGGGGCAGGAAGTGCGATCGTATATTCATATTTTTCAAGAACGTCAAGGCTCTGGCACACGGCAATCTTCGCATGATGTGAACATACCCTGATACATTCGCCACAGTCTATGCAGAGTGACGAAATAATCCTGGCCTTCCCATTCTCAACCCGGATGGCGCTTGTGGGGCACCTTTTGATACAGTTGGTACATCCAAGACATTTGTCCTTATCCAGAGTGACACTGTGTATAAAGTCAGCCAAAACGACACCTCATTTCACTGGTTTAAAATCTTCATCCTCACTGTGGTTCCGACACCAAGTTCGGTTTCGATGTTTATCTCGTCTGAATTACGTTTCATGTT
>CADBOX010000157.1 GCA_902796415.1 uncultured Lachnospiraceae bacterium | reverse complement strand
CAGGGACTACAAAGATCCTGACATCCGGCTTCCGGAATCGATACCGGTTAGTTATGGAGTCCCCAGAAAGATCAGAGTCTCCACCATCACCCTGCCTCGGATCAGAGCTGCTCTGCATCCACTGACCCAGAGTCCGGAATATATGGAAGTGGGGGATTACCCTGGGTTGGTGACCTATTGGTTTACCCACGAATGGAGAGAAAAAGAAGCAGGCTATAACCCCAAAAATACAGGAAATGTAGATAAGATATTCCTCTATGATATCCACCTCTTCCAGAAAAAGAACGGCAAGAAAAAGAGGAAAAAGGAGGAACTGGAATACTCCATCGGGATGGTCCTGGAAGAAGGACTGCCTCAGGGATGCCGGGAGAAGATCCTGGAAGGCGGGCGTTATGTACAGTTTGAGATGGAAGATGATTATGCGATCAGAGACCTGATGGAGATTTATCAACAGATGGAGTCCAGCATCTTCCTCAAATGGTACTATGACAACGAACTGATCTTAAGCACCACAAAAGAAAAGCTGGTCCGATACAAAGACGGCAGACTATATTTCTACCTGCCCCTTGAAGTATAAGAAAAACAACCCTTATCTGATCGATGAGGGTTATTTTTTTCGAACATAGGCCTGGTTATTACATCGTAACGGACTCGTGGGAAATTTATCAAAATCTTGTGAAAAACCCGCCCTTTTTACCTTGCATTATTATACCTTTTATTAGAAAATATAGTTAATAAAAATACAGGAAAATGAGCATACTATTCATTTGAGACAGGGAGGGATACGATGCGCAGAACGATGGGAAAAAGAGTGCTGCTTAGCTTGCTTTTAGTGATGGTCATGGTTTTCTTAAGTGCATGTGGCGGATCCGGAAAGAAAGGGACGGATCCTTCAGAAGATACCGGAAAAGTGGCCCAAACCAGTCAGGATAAAGAGAAAGATTCCAAGCCGGGAGTGGAGCCTCTGGCAGATGTCAATCCGATACCGGAGGATGGTATTATCACCAAAGACCAGTTTGCCACCGTTGCCGGGGAGGACCGTGACATCAGTTTTGTAGGTGAGACCGATGACGGGATAAAGTACACCTGGGTCTACCATGCTGCCCAGATCCAGAACCCGGAGGATCAGAATCTGAAGATCCGTTTTGACCGGGAAGACCTGGAGGATATCAAGAAACAGGCCAATAACGCCAACGATGCCCTGAAAATGACCATGTACGGAAAGGGATTGATCTGCCCACCGACTCTGACGGTGGAGATCCCGGAAGCCTGGCAGTCCGATATGGGAATGCTCCTGAAGGAACAGAATGACAAGCTGGCCAAGATGAGCGATGTGACGATTCTCAGTGAGCCAACGGAAGGGAAAGAGCCGGATGGAGATAAAAAAGATTCTGCCGACAAAGAGACTGCGGAGACGACTGAGGAAGAAAACTCCGGAATCGACAGTCTGACGAAACCAAAGGAAGGGAAGACCAGCCTTACCATGACCGTTCTCTCCCTGGACGGAGACAGCTATGTGGTGGGCGGTATCACCGATCCGGAAAAACTGGCTGCCATCAACCACCAGATACAGTCCGTGGCCAGTGCCAATGCCAACCAGGGGTATGATGGAGAGACGGTGGAAGCCTCAGATGAGAACGGGTCTGTTTCACAATCCGGGGACAGCTCTTCCTCCGGTCAATCCGGTTCCGGGAATTCCAAATCGGGTGATGTGACGAGCAAGGATAAGAAGAGCAGTTCCGGCAAGAAATCCGGCAGCAGCTCCGGCAGTTCTGACAATAGTTCCGGCAGTAATTCCGGCAGTGATTCCGGCAGCAGTTCGGGTGGAACCTGCACCATCTCCATCAACTGTGCCACCATCCTGGATAACATGGATAATCTGACCGCCGGAAAGGAAGAATTCGTACCTTCTGACGGATGGATCTTGCGGGCGACCAAAGTGAGCTTCAGCGAAGGCGAATCCGTCCACGATGTCCTTCAGCGGGTCTGCAAGGACAAAGGGATCCACATGGAATCCTCTTTCACTCCGGCCTACAACTCCGCCTATGTGGAAGGAATCAACCAGCTCTATGAATTTGACTGTGGCGAGCTGTCCGGCTGGATGTATAACGTCAACGGATGGTTCCCCAATTACGGTTGCAGTAAATACACCCTTTCAGACGGGGATGTGATCAACTGGGTCTACACCTGTGACCTGGGCAAAGATGTGGGAGATAATTCGATGTATTGATCCTATGAAAATGAAACAGGAGGTCTGTAAATGATTGACATACATAACTGCGAGACGGTTTTTTACGAGAAGGAAGTACTGCTGGAGGAGTACATGAAAGACTGTGTGGATGTGCCCAGATTTCTGTCTTACTGCCGCAGGTGCACCAACTTCGGGAAGATCTGGTCCTGCCCGGAATTCGATTTTGATCCCATGGACTACTGGAACAGGTATCAGCACCTGAGGATTATCGCCATGAAGATCATCGTGCCCCGGGAACTGCGGGAGAAGGAATTCGATGACCAGGGAAAGACCCAGGTTATCACCTCTCTGCTGGACGGTTACAAGAGAGACTTCGACAGATATATCTATGAGCAGGAGAAGACGAAAGAGAACTCCATAGGGCTCAGCGGGGGCTCCTGCCTCTTATGCAGCCCGGCTCCTTGCAGCAGGGAGGAAGGAAAACCCTGCAGACAGCCGGATAAGATGAGACATTCCATCGAATCCCTGGGGGGCGATGTGAGCCTGACTGTCACGAAATACCTGAATCAGAAACTGGAATGGATCGAAAACGGCCATCTGCCGGCCCATTTTATGCTTGTGGGAGGACTGCTTTGGTGAGTGATACATTTTCAACCTATCATCCATCTTTAAATATGTTATTTTTCGCAGGGGTCCTGGGAGTGACTATGTTTGTCACCCACCCCATCATCCTG
>CADBOX010000156.1 GCA_902796415.1 uncultured Lachnospiraceae bacterium | reverse complement strand
GACAGGGAACCTGACAAAACGGTTGAGGCCATAGCCCGGATAGAAGCCTTTATCCGGCATTTTGTCAAGACATATGGTATAACAGCCATTGAATAAATGGAGATAAGTATAACTCATCAGGAGGATGCATACATGGATAATATGACTGCACCGAAAGGGGTAGGGTATTGTTTGTGTGTAAAAACAGGAGATAACCATGGTTGAACTAAGAAAAATAACAGAAGATAATTTTATAGATGCCTTTAACCTTAAACTGGCTCCCGGGCAGGAATGCTTTGTGTCTCACCCGATAAGAAGTCTTGCACAGGCATATGTTTACAGAAACCAGTGTCAGCCCTTTGGAATCTATGCAGAGAATAAGATGATCGGTTATGTTATGGTAATCTACGATTATGATGTTCCTGAATATGATATCTGGCACATGATGATTGATGAGTCGATGCAGGGACACGGTTACGGTAATGAGGCTTTGAAGCAGGTGATTGAGTTTATAAAGACGAAACCATTCGGTGATTCTGAAAGAGTTGCCTTAACCTGCAATAAGAATAATGTTATTGCAAGAAAACTATATGAGAGGGAAGGGTTCTCAGCCACAGGTATCGAGGATGAAGATGAGATAGAAATGGTCAGGTTCCTTACTTTTTGACATAGCAGAACAGATATGTTAAAATCGAGTAGGGAAAATCCTTATACAAAACAAGAAAAAGGAGTGAATAGTATGACTTTTCAGGAAGCAATTAACAGCGTTTTTTCCAATTACGCCAATTTTAATGGTCGTGCAAGAAGAAGTGAATACTGGTATTTCACTTTATTTAATCTCATCGTAAGTATGGTCCTGAGTGTATTGATGAGACTTACTTCAGGCTCTGCCATGTTCAATATCTTCAGGATAATTGAAATCGTGTATTCACTGGCCGTCTTTATTCCCGGTCTTGCCGTTTCCTGGAGAAGACTTCATGATATCGGACGTTCCGGAGCATGGTATCTTCTGATATTTGTACCGATCGTCGGAGCGATCGTACTTATCGTATGGTTCTGCAAGGACAGTCAGCCGGATGTAAACCAGTATGGTCCAAGCCCCAAAGATTTTGGTCAGTACAGCAGTTATTAAATCTGATACTATAGGATATCCAGATGATATATGCCGCCAGTCAGTTTGCAGATTGACTGGCGGCATTTTTTCAAAAAAGAAATAGACAAAACAGTGATAAGAAGAACCACCCTTCCGTAGAAGAGTGGTTCTTTTCATCTGTATCGCATAGCAAACAAAGCCATGTTAAAAAATAATATTGACGATAATGAAGTGTGACAAACTCACAGAAGCCCTAACTATATCCTGCTATAATTACGCTACAGATTAAAAGCAATCATTTTATAGCGAAGAGAGATTATTGAAACCGTAAAATAAAGGAAGTAGAAAGGAGAAAGCCGATATGAAAACAGTAATTATAGGAGGAGTTGCGGCTGGTGCCAGCTGCGCGGCAAGATTGAGAAGACTTGATGAGACAGCAGAAATCATTTTGCTGGAAAAAGGCCCATATATATCTTATGCGAACTGTGGTCTGCCCTATCATATAGGAAATGTGATCAGAAACAGAGATTCTCTTATCGTAACAAAAAAAGAGATGATGGAAGACCGTTTCCATGTAGATGTCCGCACAGAAAGTGAGGCTTTGTCTATTGATCGGGAGAAAAAAAACGTACAGATACTTGATCATCAATCCGGAGAAGAATATACGGAATCCTATGACAAGCTCGTCATCGCAACAGGATCTTCCCCCATTAAGCCTCCTATCCCGGGGATTGACTCGGAAAGGATCATTACACTCTGGACAGTGCCGGATACAGATAAAATCTGCAGTTTGATCCGTCAGAAAGACGCCAAAAGTGCGGTTGTAGTCGGGGGTGGATTTATCGGGCTGGAAACTGCCGAAAACCTGATGAATGCAGGGCTGAGTGTAACTTTGGTTGAGGCGATGGATCAGGTCATGGCACCTCTGGATTCTGAGATGGCAGAACTTCTTCATGAAAATATCAGGGAAAATGAGGTAAATCTTCATCTGTCAGATGGAGTGGATTCTTTCATGGAGGAAGGCTCTCAGGTGATTGTCAAACTCCAAAGTGGCGCAGAAATATCTGCGGATCTGGTCATTTTATCCATAGGTGTCCGCCCCAACAGCCAGCTTGCGAAGGATACAGGCCTTACCCTCAATGAAAGAGGTGGCATCGTGACAGATGAGTATCTTAGAACAGATGATGAAAATATCTATGCAGCAGGTGATGTGGTACAGGTTACCGATGTGGTTAGCGGAAACAAGACCATGGTTCCTCTAGCCGGTCCGGCCAACAAAATGGG
>CADBOX010000155.1 GCA_902796415.1 uncultured Lachnospiraceae bacterium | reverse complement strand
TTCCTTCCCGAATCTCTCCTGAAAAAGGGTTTCAAAATACTCTTTCAGAACAGGAACCTTGTCCCTTGCCAAGAAGGAATCCTCCAGAAGAACCGTCATGATATTTCCGTCAAATCCCCAGTCACAGTGAGCGATCAGACTGTACTCCACCTGTCCCATCCGCTTACAGTCGTCCAGAATCGTATCCCAGTACTCCCTTGTGATCTGCTCCAGGGTATAAGCAGGAGAGAGCCGGTAGTGATCTTCAATGATAACGAAAACATAATCTTTGGAAAACAATTCTCTCTTCAGATCAAAGGCTATCTTCTTCAGCATTTTTCTGGAAAAGATATGTTCACTGAGGATATGGATTACCAGTTGTTTTTTCTTCTGCTTTAACACAACCCGTTCCACCACGGTCTGTGACAGTAGAAACTGAAATCCTTCCGGAACCTTATAATCCGGAAATACATCTTTAAATTTATTACCTTCTAACAATACCCTCACCCCGATTATTAATCTTCTGTTGATAAAAAAAGGAAGACCAAAGGGTCTTCCTATATTTCTACTCCAAAAAGTCTTTCAGCTTTCTGCTTCGGCTTGGATGTCTCAGTTTTCTCAAAGCCTTCGCCTCGATCTGGCGGATACGCTCCCTGGTAACATTGAATTCCTTCCCGACTTCTTCCAGGGTTCTGGTCTTTCCGTCATCGAGCCCGAAACGGAGTTTGATCACGTTACGTTCCCTGTCTGTCAGAGAGGCCATAGCTACCTCCAGTTCCTCTTTCAACATGGAGAAAGATGCGGAATCCACCGGAGATAAGAGGGACTCGTCCTCAATAAAATCTCCCAGCTGGCTGTCCTCTTCCTCCCCGATAGGGGTATCCAGAGAGACAGGATCACGGGAAGTCTTGAGGATCTCATCAATCTTTGCCACCGGCATGTCCATCTTACGGGCTATCTCATCATTGGTAGGTTCCCTGCCAAGTTCCTGCAGAAGCATTCTGGATGTACGCAGCGTCTTGTTGATGGTCTCCACCATATGGACCGGTACCCGGATAGTCTTGGCAGTATCCGCGATTCCTCTGGTGATTGCCTGCCGGATCCACCAGGTGGAATAAGTGCTGAACTTGTTCCCCTTCTTGTAGTCGAACTTCTCCACGGCCTTCATCAGACCCATGTTGCCTTCCTGAATCAGATCAAGGAAGGACATGCCTCGCCCTACGTATTTCTTGGCGATACTGACAACCAGACGAAGGTTCGCTTCGATTAGCTGCTTTCTGGCCATCTCATCCCCTTTTTCGATACGCTGTGCGAGAAAAACTTCTTCTTCCGCAGTGAGAAGCGGTATGTTACCGATCTCTTTGAGATACATACGTACCGGGTCTTCCAGGCTGACTCCCTCGAGAAAATCTTTGTCATCAATGATATCCACTTCTTCGTTATCATCGATAAATTCTTCATCCTCACTCTCGTCTTCACTGGTATTCAGCACATCGACCCCTTGTTTTTCAAAGTAGTCCAGAATCCATTCGAACCTTTCAGGAGTAAGTTCCACATCTTTAAAGGAATCATTGATATCCTTATACTCTAAAACGCTCTTATTCTCCTTCGCCTGTTTCAGCAGGTTCTCCATGGTATTGGCAAAAGCTAATCTTGTGTCTTCCATCAACATTTCTCCTAAATAAATATATATAAAATAGGTCGCATGATATTATACTATATAATAAGAAAAAGTCAATAGTTATAACCCTAAAATCTTTTTAACCTCTCTGCACATATCCTCGGTCTCACATACGGTGTGGTGAAGTACAGGGGCACTCCTGATATCCTCAATGGCCTGTGGTATCTTCACTCCGGAGATACGGCACAATTCATCCACTAATTCAAAGTCTGTCTTGTCATTGTAAGACGGGTCGATGGCGTTCATAACGCTTCTGGTGAATTTATAAGGACTGGCGGTGGATGCGATCACAGTAACCTTGTCATCCCCTGTTTCTTCTTTGTATTTCTTATATACACTCACTGCCACAGCAGTGTGGGTATCCAGCACGTAGCCGCAGGTCTGGTACATTTCCCTGATTGCCTTTGCCGTATCTTCCTCACTGGCATAATTTCCGTAAAAATCACTCAGTTTTTCTCTCATATCGTCTGTGATCTGATAGGAACCTTCTCTGGTAAGATGATCCATCAGTTCCTTGTTCTTCTCGGAATCCCTGCCGGCGATCTGATAGATCAGTCTTTCCAGATTGCTGGAGATCAGGATGTCCATGGAAGGAGAAGAAGTAAGGATGAAAGGACGATTCCTGTCGTAGGACCCGGTTCCGAAGAAATCAAATAACACTTTATTCTCATTGGAAGCACAGATCAGCTTATCCACAGGCAGTCCCATACATTTGGCATAGTAGGCCGCAAGAATATTCCCGAAATTACCGGTGGGAACTACGATGTTGATCTTCTCTTCCGGGAGGATATCCCCTCTTCCCAGAAGGCTTACATAACTGTATACATAATATACGATCTGGGGAACCAGACGTCCGATATTGATGGAATTCGCAGAGGAAAACTGGAACCCGGCCTGGTCCATCTGGTCTGCCAGATCCGGGTCAGAGAACATCTTCTTCACACCTGTCTGAGCATCATCGAAGTTTCCTTCGATCCCAATCACGTAAGTGTTCTCTCCTCTCTGGGTGATCATCTGTTTCTCCTGAATCGGGCTGACCCCGTGCTTGGGATAAAAAACGATGATTTTGGTTCCGGGCACATCTGCAAAGCCCGCCAGAGCAGCCTTTCCCGTATCACCGGATGTAGCTGTGAGGATGACGATCTCATTTTTCACCTGATTCTTTCTTGCGCTGGTGGTCAAAAGGTAAGGCAGGATAGAAAGTGCCATATCTTTAAAAGCGATCGTCGCTCCATGGAATAATTCCAGGATATAAGCTCCATCTCTGGGAATGAGTTCCACGATGGAAGAGGTATCAAATTTCGTATCGTATGCGGAATCAATACAGTATTTCAGCTCCTCCTCCGTAAAATCCGTCAGAAATAATTTCATTACTTCATAGGCAACCTGCTGATAACTCATCCTGGAAAGCTCATCAAAGGAACGATCCAGCCTGGGGATCATGTCAGGCACAAAGAGTCCCCCCTGGTCAGCCAGTCCTTTCAGAATGGCCTGGGAAGCTGTTGCTGTCTCTTTCTGGTTACGGGTACTTCTATAAATCAAATCCATGGTAACCTCCTGTAACTGTTTATGGAATATAGGAAATCGCACTATCAATAAGATAAGCGAATCAATTATAACATACTGTGAAGGTTTCAACAAGCAAGCTCTTATAACTTCCTTTAATATAATTGTTAACAGTATTTTAATATGGATATAAACAATTAGTAACATTATTATTGTATATTTATCCATGTATTATTTCACTTGTATATTCATCTGTGACGATATATTGGGGTATCTTTTAGCAGACAGCACTGGCTGGACTTGATTAATAAGAATGAATGCAGTGAAATCAAAAAGGCTGACACAGCAATCTGTGATCAGCCTTTTTCTTTTTTTAACTGCTCTTCTCCCTGAAATAAAAATGAACGGACAAGGAAAGGAAAATGATTCCCACCAGGACACAGGCCAGGATGGCAAGTTTGAAATAAAGATAGGAAAAAGTCCTGCTGGTGACATCAATTCCAAAGTTCCCGAAATAGGATGTGATGATAGGTACATTTCCGGAAAGATTCTCAAAATAGCCCACGTAGACCACCACAGGATTAAACAGGTTTACCACCAGGCAAAGACCCGTAACCCAGGAGGCAAGTTCTCCTTGTCCTGACAGGGACAAGCTGGCCCCCCTGATGATTTCAAGGAAGAGCAGGATACCCACAGACATCATAAAATACGTGAAGATCGTCCCGGCAAATGCAAACAAAGGCCGGCGGCTGATACTGTAGTGAAAGAGTGCGATGCTCCCTCCCCAGAAGGAGAACAGGGTGATCACACCAAAGAGCCTTCCGATCTTCATCAGACTTATCCCGCTGTAGATGCAGGATAAGGTGATGATTGGCAGGCTGGATAAAAAAATCAAGAGATTGGTTAGGACCAGCACATTAATCTTGGCGATGATCTGATATCTGGCCACACCCGGAATCATCATGAACTGTTCGGAGACTTTCCGGTCCGTGTCTTCCATGTAAGAGACGGCAAAGGGCATCAGGATAAAAACTGTCAGAATCTGCAGGGAACTGATGATGAGAAACTGAACCAGAAAACCAGCATGATTTGAAAGATAACCCGCCTGTGAAGATTCATTATTAAAAAACAGAAACAGTATGGTCACGAAGGCAAGTATTGAATTGTAGAAGATCATAAGAATGGGAAGACGGATGCTCCTCCCTTCCTTCAACATCTCCAACCGAAACATCGAATTTTGCATTACTACCTCCACATAATCTGATCCAATTCCACAGGATCCCTCATATAATGATGTACCGTGACACCTGCCTGGACCAGTTGGGTAAGAAGCTGTGCCTCCTCCTGATCCCCTCCGGAAAACAAGAGGATGACATCCTCCCCATTAACCGTGACCCGGTCCACCTGATCATTCTCACGAAGAACCCGTATTGCTTCATCCATGCCCCCAAGAATCCTCATACGGATGGGACTTGAACGGAGGAAAGATTCATAACAGGTTTCGATAGTTCCTTTTGCCACCACCTGTCCGCCTTCAATGACAACCACATCTGTCAGAAAGGCATTGATTTCCGGAAAGATCGGACTGTTGATTACCAGGGATTTTCCTTGTTCCCACAACATTCCCATACAGTCCAGCATCTTCTTCCGAAAAGCCGGGCTCATATCACCGAAAGGTTCGTCGAAAAACAGCCAGGATGGTTCGTGCAGGATGGTCTTACCCAGGCAGAGAAAAGGTTTTAATTCATTTGGTATCTCACCGATGTAACTGGACCTGTACTCTTCCATCTCCAGGAGATTCAATACCTCATCCACCCTGCGGCTTCGATATCTTCCGTTTACTTTATAAAGAGCCAGAAAGACTTCAAAATATTCCTCCACGGTAAGTTGTTCGTAAAATGCGTATTTTTGCGGCATATAGCCGATATGCAGGTAAGTGGAATCGGAGGAAGATACAGAATTACCATCCAGCAGAATCTCCCCGTAGGAGGGTTTGATGCTGCCGGTTGCCGCCTGGAGTATCGACGATTTTGCGGGCTGGTCCGATCCCAGCAGACCAAAAATCACACCATCTTCCAGACTAAGATTCAGATTATCTACTATTTTCTTTTTTTTGCGATAGATGGTTACATTCTGAAATTCCAGCATAATAAACCGCTTCCTTTTATCTAATGTGCTGTTTTCTTCAGCCAGGCGGAAAGAATCGGCAGATTATATTCCTCTACATCTTTCGCCTGTTCATAAGTAATCTTCATGACATTCATATCTGAAAGATATGGCTCCAGCTCAGGCAGATACATAACATCGTCCCATTTTGTCAGGATCCTGTCCATCTCATTTGTCTCGTAATTATAGGCAAAGATCTTTCCTCTGAAATCATCATGGTTCCTTGCCATAGCACATACCAGCTTATTGGAATCAAACTGGTACACTACTTCCACCGTCTCGCCTTCGGAAATCTGGGCGGATAGATCATCATAATCATCGTAATCTTTGAGAGATTCCCTGTTGATATCAACCTGGCAGTCAGCGGTTTCCGGATTTCCGATATTCGTGTGACAGGCATAGACAGATACCTGGTTTCCCAAAGTGATATTCCTGGTTCTCAGAAGCTGATAATTGTCATCAAGTGCCAGACCGATTACCACCAGATCACTCATATCCGAATTATTCTTCATATACCGGTACAGGACATAACTCAGGATATCCTGCGTCACGATACTGTCTCCTTCCCTGGATAGCACTGTGTCTTCATCAGACTGAGACCAGGCCTTCACCTTTTTTTCAGAGACATCCACCGTCTCCCCAGGCTTCATATCCTCATCGATCCAGTATTCATTTCCCCGGATGATCAGAATCTTATCAAATGTTTTTTTCGACTGATTGGTAACGCTGCCGGAAAAGGCCGTGTGGCTCCCCCGGATATCCGTGGAAAATATGTTGGTCTTCTCCCCGTAATTCATTATCTTATTCTCCGTCATCTGCAACATACGGATCGTCCCGGGTGTCGCTTCGGAAAATGAGATATCATACCCTTTTATGGCATCCAGAATACTGTAATCTTTCTGAATCATGGTCAGCTGCGTGTAGTCTGCAGCCTCCTGGGCATAGTCAAAGTCAATGGGAAGCACACTGTCAACAGAGGAGCTGAGATTGACATTCATACTCTCCCCCTCCTCATTCTGATAGAGGAAATAGAGGTCATTCCTGATATCCTGGTCATCCACGATCCGGATAGATGAGAAGGAACTCTGAACCTGAGATGGTGTGCTCCTTGAGCGAAAGACGATACTTAGGCTGAACAGGATTGCAACCATGGGAACCAGACCCCATATATACTCTCTCTTCCGGATGCGGTTAAGCATATAGTAGGCAAGGAAGGTCAAAGTGCAGAGATAGACCAGGAAGAAAACTCCATAATAGAATACATTTGGTGTCTGGGAGCTGTTAAAATCATGAAGAGCCATCTCGATATTCCAGATCAGATTCTCCTCATCGGCATTCTCCTCAAAGACTGAGCGGAAGACCTGTTTCATGAGAGATTGACTCATCTCTCCCAGACGGTTCCACTGCAGGATAGAAGCATCGGTAAAACTGAACCGGAGTGCGTACACGGAACCCGCCCCAAAGCTCCTCTCATATAAAGCGGCAGGATCGGACCATCGGATGGTCCTCCACCCTGCATTGTTATCAAAAATCAGATGGTTCATATATAAACTCAGCTCTCCGGAGAAATCACCGGAAGCATCAAAATACAGTCTTTCCGTATCCACCTCTTCCGGTTTCACCTTAAGTTCATCCCCGAAAGCTGTCAGATTTTTTTTACCGTGTTCCCCGGTGGCGATAATCAGGTTTCCTCCGTGACTTAACCAGTTTCTGAGGACTGTCCTCTGGCCTTCCCCCAGCTTCCCCAGAGAGTAATCATCCACCAGGATGCCTGATAAGATATCCAGGGAATCCTGGTTCGACGGAAAACTGTTTTCATCCAGGGGAACCAGTCTTAATCTTACTTCCTCGAATCCGGTATCAATCATGGTTCCATCCAGAAAAGAAAGGGTGGAGAATTGATCGGAGAGAAGACCGAGACAGATCTGGGAACTGGCCTCTGATTCCGGATCCACCCATTCCGAATAAGCCGGTATCTCCATCTTGGATAGCAGGGTATTCCCAAACTGATCCAGGATCTCGAAGCTGAAATACGCGGCATTTCCAAGCTGGGGGATAGACAGATCCAGGTTGGAACGTTCTCCCTTCTTGCATTGAATCGCGGACTGGTAGCAGATCCCCGTTCCGTTGGTTCCGGGTACGGTGATGCTCACCAGGCCGGAAAAATCACTGGTGGAAGAGGTCAGACCAACTGCAATGGGGATATTTTTATCCTTGACGGTGTAACCCTTGATTCCAAAAACCACATCCCCTTCCAGATCATTGATCCGGAAAGAATAGCCGTATCCGCCATTTTCAAAAGAGGTTTTATTCCAGGTCACAGGGTCTGCTTTCTCATCGGGCTGACGATGACATCCGAAGAACCAGAAAACAATCGTGCATAAAAGAAGCAAAACAACGAATATGATCTTTTTATAGGTACGAAACAGTTCATTCAGCATACCTTACTCCAAACTATGTCATCTACTGCACCATTTTATGTCAATGGATTCACCAGGGGAATCTCCATCTGGAATCTGGTCCCGTTATCCCCACTCATGGCCCAGATATTACCATCATGTAATGTTACGATATTTTTCGCTATAGTCAGTCCTAGTCCTGTTCCACCGGTCTTTAATGAACGCGAATTCTCCACCCGGTAAAACTTATCAAATATCTTCTCCAGATCTTCCGGCGGAATGACTCTGCCATAATTGACTACCGCTACGAAAGCATAGTCTGACAGACGTCCTGTGTATACTTCCAGCAATTTTCCATCCGCCCCGTATTTGATGGCGTTGGACATGAGATTTCCGATGGCTCTGGCCAACAGTTCTCCGTTTCCTTCAATATTCAAAGGTCCTTCACAAAAATGAGTGACACATTTCAGATGATTCTCCATAAAGCTGGGATAGAATTCATCCACCAGCTGAGGCATAAAAAGATTAAGATCCAGAATCTCTTTTTTGATTTTCACCTTGTCCTTGTCATAGCGGGTGTAATCAAAGAGGTCTTTGATCAGGGTCTCCAGCTGCCTGGCTTTTGAGGTGACGATTCCCAGATATTTCTGCTGCTGTTCTTCCGTCAGGTCATCTTTCTGCTGCAGCAGGTCAAGATAGCCTAGTATCGAAGTGAGAGGAGTCCGCAGATCATGAGCCACATTGGTTACCAGTTCATCTTTTGTCTGTTCCACCATCTTCTGCTGCGCCAGGGTCTCCCCCAGATTGCGTCGCATCTCATTGATGGAATCCGCAATCTCAGAAAACTCGTCATTGCCCCGCACAGGAATCTCTTCTGAAAAATTTCCGTTTTTCATCTTCTCTATGCCCTGGATGATCTCACGAACATAAACCACGAATCCGTGGGAAAACAAAACGAAATAAAGAATCATTAGGAGAACGGAGAAGAAAAGCAGAACTGCTATGTCGAATCCGTTCAGGTTGCCCAGGGCCAGAATGCTGGAGGCCACTTTACCGTTTCCTGAAGTCCCCCATATCTCCCGGTATCTTCCGGTGCTCATCTCATTTTCATAAACATAGATCAGAAAGAAGAGGACTGCCTCCGTAATGATAGTGGCCAGAACGCTCAGGAACATATACAGGACGATTCGAAAACGAAAACTTCTATACTGATTCACTTTCAATTTTGTATCCTACCCCCCAAACCGTTTTCAGAATCTTTGGGCTACGTGAATTGTCTTCAATCTTCTCACGGAGACGTCTGATATGGACCATCACCGTGTTATTCACTTCATATACTTTCTCATTCCACACTCTCTCGAAGATCTCGTCCGTGCTGAATACCCTGTCTCTGTTGGAGGCAAGAAGATAAAGTATATCGAATTCTATAGGTGTAAGAGCGATCTCATGGCCATCTTTTTTCACGACATGTGCCGTTTTGTTGATGGTAAGGTTCTGAACCTTGATCTCATCGTTCTTATCTTCTTTCTCCTCCTGCCCCATAGGCAGGGTGGTGTATCTCTTCATCTGAGATTTCACCCGGGCCAGAAGTTCCAGTGGATGGAAAGGTTTTGTCAGATAATCATCGGCCCCGGTACCGAATCCCACGATCTTATCCATGTCCTCTGCCTTGGCTGAGAGCATCAGAATCGGAATATTGCTGGTCTTGCGGATCCGTCTGCATACCTCAAGTCCGTCGATGCCCGGCATCATGATATCCAGAATCAGCATACGGACCTCCGGGTGTTCAGCCAGGATATCCAGGCATTGGCTTCCGTCGGAAGCCTTGAGTACCTTGTATCCGTCATTCACGAGATAGATCTCCACAAGATCCGCGATTTCTTTATCATCATCCACGACTAAAATAGTTGCATTTTTTTCCATAATGTATTCCTTTCTTTGAAAAGTTCTTTCCTTGACATTTATATCCGGCTTTGTTACAATTTTCCCGTTCAGAGTCGGATAAATGGTCGCTTATTCTCAGAAGAGAACGAGAGGAAAGTCCGGGCTTCACAGGGCAGGATGCCGGATAACGTCCGGTGGAGGCGACTCCAAGGATAGTGCAACAGAAATATACCGCCAGCTCCGTCTGGTAAGGGTGGAAAGGGGAGGTAAGAGCTCACCGATTCTCTGGTAACAGAGGGTGCCATGTAAACCCCATCCGAAGCAAGACCAAACGTGAGACGATAAACCTTGCCCGGGTTGTCTCCAGGTAGGTCGCTTAAGTCTGCCGGCGACGGCAGATTCAGATAGATGATCATTCACGACATAACCCGGCTTATCGTCCGGCTCTGACTATACTGACTATCCTTATCTCAGTTAAGGATTATCCAACGATTCCATTTTGTTCCGAATCATCATTAATTCATTTTTCAATTCTTCCAGCCTTATTTTCTGAGGGTCAGAATCCTCCCTGGCATCCGCCTTGATCCGATTCATGATTCCCTCTTTTTTTTTCTCCTCGCGAAGGAGATATTCTTTCATGACCGGCCGGCATTCTTCTTCCAGGACAGCACCATAGATGTAATCCGCCTCCTTGTCATATCTCTCTTGTCCCGGAACCGCTTTCATCACTACATAGTATTTCCCCTCATCCCTGAGAAACCATTCCTTGAGAATCCGGTAACCCAGAGTATGAAGAGTGTGCCTTACCTTAAACCATTCGGATTGAGGCTGGAGGATCAGTTCCAGATGTTCCCCCAGAAGATTTCTTCTTTTACATAAGATCCTGCAGATCAGATCACCGCCCATCCCGGCCAGGATCACCGTATCTGTCTCATGGGACTGAAGCTGTGTCATCCCGTCACTGAGCCTTGTGCTGATCCGGGATTCCAGACCTTGTTCCCTGATATGTTGAGCTGCTCTTTCCAGAGGCCCTTTGTTCACATCCATGGCGATGGCAGAAGGAATCCATCCCTTCTGCACCAGATAGATGGGGACGTATCCATGATCTGTGCCGATATCTGCCACCCTGTTTCCAGGCGTGACTGCAGAGGCCACCGCCAACAATCTTTTTGATAAATTCATGGGTTTCTTTCCCTTATTTATTATAAATATGAAGATCCAGTCTCTGAATCTTGTTCTTTTGTGCAATGAGTTCCTGCCAGCGGGTTATATCATTGGTATGAGTCATCTCATCTTCTATGCTGGCCAGTTTCACTTTTCGGACGATATCGGAAAGTGCCTTATCGTTTTGTTCCGGATCCGGTTCATATTTCAGGCGGGTGCTGAACAACGCGGCCACTTCCTTTTTCTCTTCTGCGTCCGTAAACTTGACCAGGATACCGGCGGGAAAGATGGGTTCTCCCCGGTCAAGCTGGTCAAACATCATCAATGCCACAGAATGATGAAGTGGCTGCAGGAAATCATCCGGCTGGATAGTCTTCCGGATCACCGGGTATATCTCCGGATGTTCGATCAGCCATGTCAGAAGCAATCTGGGAGGCTGGGACTGCTGTTCCGTTTTCCTGGCTTCTGTCCTCTCGGCTGTTTCCGGTTCTCTCTTATATCTCTGATTGGCTTTCTCAAACTGATAGCCCAATCCATAACGATTCACCAGGTTCTGCAAGTCTTTCTCTTTTACCATAAAGTGGTTGGCCGCCGCACTTACATAGGCGGTCCGTTCCACTTCCTCCTCAATCTCCGCCAGTTTTTTGGCCATCTCCCGCACGAATTCTGTCCGACTGTCAGGATCATTCTGATTATACTGGTCATGGAGGACATCCAGTTCAAACATACGGCCGGCCTGCGCATGATCCAGGCTCTTCTGAAATGCTTCCTTCCCTTCCGCCTTTATCATCTCATCAGGATCCTTGTAGGGTTTCAATGAGAGAACTTTGCCTCTCAGGCCGGCCTCCCTCAGAATCGGAAGTGCCCGCAAGGCAGCTTTGATGCCTGCCCCGTCACTGTCAAAAGCAAGGACCACTTCCTGGACATATCGTTTCAACAGCATCGCCTGCCCGGTGGTAAAAGCAGTCCCCAGGGGAGCCACCGCATTGGTGAATCCGGCCTGGTGTAGTGAGATTACATCCATATATCCCTCACATAGGATGATCGATTTCTCCCGGGATCTCCTGGCATAATTCAGTCCATAAAGATTGCGGCCTTTATCAAACAGGATCGTCTCCCGGGAATTCAGATATTTAGGTTCCCCATCCCCCATCACACGGCCGCCGAATCCCACAACTCTCTGGTTGACATCCATGATGGGAAACATGACACGGTTAAAGAATCTGTCATAGCTGCCTTTGATAGTGTCGATGGTCACCAGGGAAGAATCCTTCAGCTGAAGGTCCGTATATCCTTTCCCTCTAAGATACTGGTAGAGACCGTCACGGTACAGATCGGCATAGCCCAGCCCGAAATGTTTAATCATCTCCAGGCTGATCCCCCGGTTTTCAAGATAGGCTCTGGCCTTTTCTCCTCGTTTGGAATGAAGCAGATTCCAATGGTAATAGACCGCAGCCGCCTTGTTCATCTCCTTAAGGACGAGCCTGGCGTCCGCTTCCTGCTTCTCCTGAGGCGTCTGATCCTGCTCCGGCAATTCAATCCCTGCCCTGCCGGCAAGATCCTGCAAAGCCTCCAGGAAAGACAGACGGTTGTACTCCATCAGGAATCCAAATACATCTCCACCCTGGCCACAGCCAAAGCAATAATACATCTGTTTCTCTCTGCTGACAGAAAAAGAAGGGGATTTTTCATTATGAAAAGGACATAATCCGAAATAGGACGTACCCTTTTTTTTCAGAGACACATAACCGGAGATCACGTCAACGATATCATTTCTCTCCCTGACTTCCTCGATCAATTCCTCCGAATATCTCATGTTCACATCTCCTCCTGCTTCAACTGCCTATTTTACTCTCGTCCAGCACTGCTATGGCATCCAGGGAAACCTTCATAAGTTCACGGACCTCTTCTTCGGAAATGCCCATCCTTTCCGCAAGTTCATGAGGTTTTGCTTCTCTCTCATACTCCCTTGCAAAGGCCGTGGCAATCCTGTTCAGTTCATTTACTCTCATGGCCATCTTCATGGCAGACCTGGTGGAATGATTGTACTCATCCAGAGAGGTCTCGATCTGCTGTCGGATCATCTGCTCCATATACTTATGAAAACTGCCATTCATCTCCGGTTCATATTCGTTCACTGCCAGCATCAGGCCGATGTTGCTTTCCTGGATCAGATCACTCATAGGCAACCCTTTCCCCTTGTAATCTCCGGCAATCTCCATGGCCAGGGATAGGTTTGATTCGATAAGGAGATTCCTGGCATTCTCATCTCCCTTTATCAATTTCCGGGCAACCCTCTCCATCTGGTCTTCCGGAATCCGCGTCAGGGAACCTGTCTCCTTTCTATAGATCGATACCATCTCGTCGTCGAGGGGATCTTCCTTTATCTCAATCTCCTCATCGGAGATCGGAGTTTCCTGCTTTTGTACACGATCGGAGATGACGATATGGCGTGCCTCATAATACGAACATATAAAATCATACTGTTTTTCATCCAGATTCATGTGGGAAAAGTAATGTCGGATTTCATCCATGGACAGCCGGTCCCCGTTGATCTTTGCAATTTTCTCCAACTCCTGAATCTCTTTCATGAATTCTTCCTGTCCAGCCATGACTACACCTCCTCCCCATTCGGTTTCTCTATCTTCTGCTCTGTCAACTCGCTTTGCTCACTGACTTCTTTTTGTTCTCTCACTTCATTTTGTTTTCTGACCTTCTGAAGAACTTTCATGGTCTTGCGGGAAAGCTTTTTGCTCTTCTTCCAGCCCTTTCCGGTATCTGTCATCCTTATGAAAGCCCCCGTCTCGTGGTGGAAGACATTATCCGACTGTTCGAAATGAACCGCCTGACGGACGCTCTTTCTTGTGATACTCAGGTCTTTGATATTATCAATCTCCCGAAGGATCATGGATCCATTTTCTCCCTGTATCTGACTTGGCATGGCAGAATCCGTGATCTTGGAATAGATCACTTCCCCGATCATACCCTCATAAACCATAAGAATACTCCCTGTGACATCGATGCTGTCAGGCAAGGTTACATACGATCCACGTATTTTTTTCGGATATCCGAAGAGGTGGATCATGGCTGCCACAGGAATCGTGCCCGCTTCCAGAAGGCCCCCAAGGGCTGTTTCCGGAGCAAAGTCTCTGGCAGGAATCCCTCTCTTCCAACGCTCGTAACTGACAGAACTGTAACAATTCTGAAAAGTGGCATGACGGATGGTACCCAGGGAATCCAGATAAGGAATCATCTTCTGAAAAGAAGGTGTATAGAGGAAAGGAAAACTCTCCAGCAGGATAACATGATTGTCTTCAGCCACCCGGTATAATTCCTCCAGCTCTTCCAGGGTATCTGCCATGGGTGATGCGCATAACACATGTTTTCCTTCCTTCATCATGAGGATACACTGGTCTTGACGATCCATCACATCTTTCGAGATATAGACTGCATCCAGATTCTGACAGGAGGCCATCCGGGCGGGATCATCGAAGACAAGAGGACGCCCCTTTCCAACGCAGAACTCCTCAGCTGCCTTGGGAGTCTCCCCACAGATTGCTGCCAACTCAAATCTTCTTAAAAACCGATTCGACTGACAGAACTTCTCCGCATCAAGCCCCGTACCGGACACGCCAAAACGAACAATTCCGCCACCGATTCCATCTGATTTTCCCT
Organism: uncultured Lachnospiraceae bacterium; assembly: GCA_902796415.1. Taxonomy (GTDB): domain Bacteria; phylum Bacillota; class Clostridia; order Lachnospirales; family Lachnospiraceae; genus Anaerobutyricum. The sequence continues at coordinate 3,725 of CADBOX010000155.1, read as the reverse complement.
GCCTTGTCCAATCCTCTCTCATAGCATGTCCCTCTTTTCCGAATCTATCCGAATCTATCAAAAAAATACTATCTTTCATGAAATACTTCTATTTATGAGTATAAGGGATTTGCCTTTAAAATACAAGTGCACTGCCATGACGGATGTTGACATAAGAATCGTGATTAAATATAATTATAACGATTGAGTGATAACAAAAATGTAGCAGTAATACAGACTTGATAAAAGGAGATGATGTCTTGGATTCTGATTCCATATGGCAGATTATTATATTGGTATTATTATTGGCTTTATCTGCCTTTTTTTCCTCGGCGGAAACAGCTCTGACCACAGTGAACCGACACAGAATCCGGGCTTTGGCAGAAGGAGGAAACCGAAGAGCAAAAAGAGTGCTGGCTCTGACCTCAGATTCCGAAAAGATGTTGAGTGCCATCCTGATCGGTAATAACATCGTGAACCTTTCCGCCTCCTCCCTGACCACCACACTGGCTATCAGGCTGGCTTCAGGATGGGGGTTCGACCGCAATGCCAGTACTTTCATCGGATGTGCCACCGGTATTCTTACTATATTGATTCTGATTCTTGGTGAGATCACACCCAAAACCATCGCCACCAAAAAAAATGAACCTATCGCCCTGGTCTACTCGGGCCCCATCTATGTCATAACAGTCATTCTCACACCTGTGATCTACGTGTTGAATTATTTCAGCCGCAGTCTGTGTCGTCTGTTCGGTGTGAATCCGGATGAAACAACTTCCATGACAGAAATGGAATTAAGAACTATCGTTGATGTCAGCCAGGAGGAAGGGGTCATCGAGGAAGAGGAAAAGGAACTGATCAATAACGTGTTCGATTTTGATGACTCCGTGGCAAAGGATATCATGATTCCCCGTATTGAGATGACATTTGCCTCCGTGGATTCTTCCTACGAGGAGATTGCCGAGATCTTTACACAGGATCATTATTCCCGGATTCCGGTCTATGAAGACACAAAAGATAATGTCATAGGAGTGGTAAATCTAAAAGACCTGTTCATCTACCGGCAGACTCACAGACCGGAGGTATTTGATCTGCGGGATATCATGAGAAAACCCTTTTTCACTTTCGAATTTCAGAAGATTAAAGTGCTCATGGAAGAAATGAGAAAAAAATCCATCAGTATCGCCATCGTACTTGACGAGTACGGTACCACGGCGGGACTGGTTACCATGGAAGATCTGATTGAGGAGCTGATCGGGGATATCCGGGATGAATACGACGAGGATGAAGATGATGTCATCCACCGTATCAGTGATCATGAATATGAGGTGGAAGGAAGCATCAAACTGGACGACCTGAATAATCTGATCGGTACGGATATCGAATCCGAGGATTATGATTCCATCGGAGGACATCTTATCGAATTGCTGGATCATTTTCCTGAAGAAGGAGAAACTGTCAGGGAGGGAGATTACCTCTATTCGGTTCGTAAGATGGATAAAAACCGAATCAAAAAGATATATATCCGAACCAACACGGAAACCTGATGACCGGAGAAAGGATAAACGATCATGTTAACGGATAAACAACGACAGCGAGATTACGAATATGAGGCGGATTACCAGACCAAAAGCCCCTATACCACGGAGCAATGGACCAATATTCTGGAAAGCAGCACTTTTTCGGAGGAGCAGGAATCCCTGCTGAAGAAAATCTATGCTTCCTATAATCATGCCGCCACTCTTCTCCAGCTGGCTTTCCATGAGCATTCCGAAGAGAACACATTGCTGGAATCCATCAATGAAGCCGGCCGTATCCTGGGGGAAGCAAATGACAGAAAAGCGGAAGTGGATTATGACGGAAACGAATACTGGTGGTATCTCTTATGCTGGGGGAAAAACACTCCGGATTCCACCCTGGAACTGAAATTACATCCGGAACTTACGGAGGCCATCGGCGCTCTGTTCCCGGAACTGGAAGAGGCCTACTATGCCTTTGTGAATGACGTGGACCGCAGCCTTCAGATCCGCTATAACCCCGAGGATTCCGTCTGGATCGCCGCAGCCACTCTTCTCTATGAGAAATACTATCTCAATCCCGGCATCAGCGCAGATGATATCCTGCTGATGCAATACGAAGTACAGACCAGAGCGCAGAAAGTATACGGTCAGGATGTGAATACAAATACCATCACCCAGATCTGTAATGCCGATGAACGTACCAGCCGTTTTAACTATCTGAGAGACATATATAAATACTACCGGGTCAGTTACCCGGGAGAATTTGACGGAGACAGGGAGCGCCCGGAACCGGATAACCTGGACTACAATGCCTACATCAAAACGGTGTTCGGATATGTCAGGCTCACTGTCATAACGGATTTCATCGACCATGAGTACGACCATCTGGTCAATGAATCCTATGTGGAGTTGAATCAGTCCAACGGCTTTGTCCGGATTGCAGCTTTTCTGACCCGTCAGGGTGGTAAGCCTTTCTCCATGTCCGACACCAATGAAACCGCATTGTCCCTCCGTGCCGACGGCAGTGACTCTGAGGCCACATTCCATATGCTCGCAGATAATCTATGTAAAGATTATCCCAATTTCACTTTTGCCCGAAGGGCAGCCTGGTTTGAGGAGGAAAGGGCTCAGATTGCCTCACAGTTATGTGATGTGCTCTATATAGATACTTATTCCCATTGTAAAGCTTCCATATCCATCCAGTGTATTCCGGAAGGGGACGAGGCATTCGTCCTGGTATCCCTGAATCTCCCGGAGGTTTCCGACATGGATGTAATGGCAGACATACAGGATAAATGTGATAAACTGACTCTTATGACTACCGCAGCCTTCCGGGTAGAAGTGATTCCTGCAGAATGGTTTGACCTTGCGGCAGGTGGACAGAAGATCAGGGCTTCCGTTAAATATCCCTATGAGGAATTCAAAAATATGAGTGAGGAGACCATCCTGGAAACCATATCCACCTCCTTACAGATCTTCGCTTCCTATTATACTGATATATGCCAGAACTATTACCCTGCGCTGGATGGCGCAGAGCAAGAGGATCCTCTGGCTGCTGCCCTGGGTTCCAAACTGGTCTACCGTCCGGCGGCCGATGTGCCTGATCCTCAGATTATCTATAAGGAGGGCGTTCCCTCTCCCACTGCTGATTTTGTTCAGAAAGCCCTTCAGAACTACGGAAGGGAGGATGATAATCAGGATGTAAAAGTGACAGAAAGTGTCACGGAACAGAATGATGAAAGTGTCCGTACTTCGTCCCCCACTGTCGGAACCGGTTCGATCAGAGAAATTTCACGAGATCCGGGGGTGACTATGTCTGAACATCCGGAAAGGGAAGAACAAGGATTCCGCCTTTACCCGAAAAACACCCTCATCCGCGGACCTCTAAAAACCGGTAAATACCATGAGGCCATAATCACCGCTGTGGGCATCATTGAAGGGAAAGACCGTAATATGATGAACCTGGACCCCATCCCGGATATCCTGGACGCTTACAAAAACTATGTAGATAGTGGAAAAATCCTCCATATCTCTTATCCGGATATCTGCGGGGACGGTTACGAAGGATGGATCGAAGGTAAATACGGTGATCTGATCCGGGACGGCATCTTTAAAGAGTTCGCCAATCGCTGCGCGGCCGGCCGATATGTCGTCATGATGGAGGAAGTGGATCTGAACTGGATGCATCTTTTTGGAGAGACTTCCGTACTTCTTCGTGAAAACCGC
>CADBOX010000154.1 GCA_902796415.1 uncultured Lachnospiraceae bacterium | reverse complement strand
GCGCTCGGAGAAACTTCTGTGGAACTGATTTTGGACATGGGTTCGATTCCCATCGTCTCCACCATGAAATGAAGGGGCTGTTGCAATAGGCACTTGAAAATGTTGAGCAACATCCCCTTTTTGCTGCCCAGAACGCGGCATTATCAACACTTCAGAGCAAACATAAATGATGGGCACTTCTCATGCACGTCAAAACCGGCTCGACGATAATCGAACCTGCTGTTGCCATTTTTGATCGTAAAAGTTTCAGTGCGTTAGGGGATGTAGATGGGTCCCGGTCTTGCCGCTTTGAATCTTTCTGTGAAGCTGGGAAATGTTTTGTGAGATCGCCATCAGGACGCTTTCCGCATAGACATTTGCCCGCCCTCTGCAGAGGAATCGGCGGAAACCGCGATCTTCTTTCATCACAGCAAAGGCTCCTTCCGCCTGGATGCTTCGGTTCACCCGCAGCATCAGTCCTTCTTCGCAGGTGATGTTTGCAAGACTCTTTTGCCTTTGATGTTCGAACTTGCGGGAAACGTGAAGCGTTTTGAAGCGCTCTTCTTCAGGGGTCTTCCAGTTCCGTCCCTTGATACATTCGGATTTGTACGGACATCCCTTGCAGTCATGGCATCGATAAACAGTGACCTTTCGTTTGTAATCGCCACCGCGTTCATGTGTCCTGTAGCAGTTGCTGGCATAAAGTCTCTTTCCTGCCTTGCAGGTATAAAAGTCACCATCATAATTGTATGGCATGTTCTCTTTCCGGCTGATATCCTTTTTGTATTTACGCTTTTTGCTGATCTCGTAATCGGCCGGCTTGATCATGGCTCTTTGACCATGATCCTCCAGATAGCTGTAATTCTCTTCGCTTTCATAACCGGCATCCGCCACGATCGTATCATAGCGGAAGGACAGTTCCTCTTCCATTTGCTGAAGGAATGGCTTGAGAGTCTTTACGTCTGAAGGATGCCAGGAGAGTGTCAGCCAGCTGATATATCCGGAATCAACGCCGATCTGCAGATTGTATCCGGGTTTTAACTGCCCATTCATCATGTAGTCTTCTTTCATCCTCATGAACGTGGCGTCCGGATCCGTCTTGGAACAGCTGTTTCTCTTCCCGCACTGATGGATCTTATGCGTGTAATCTTTGATCTTCGCCAGATGCGCTTCGATCTCTTCGATATGGCGTTGCAGCTGTGTCTTGCGCTGACCTTTCCCATGAACAAATTCAATGCCTTCTTCTTTTTTGATCCTGTACAGCTTTCTGCGCAGTTTTTTCAGATGCTTCAGCTTGATCTTTCCCTGCCAGACAGGACGCAGATCGTAGCAGACTTCACACTCACGGAAGAATACTGCGATCTTGTCAAAACGCTTTGCCATGTTCTTCGTGACGGCCTTCTTCCACACAAAAGAGTATTTGTTGGCGTTGGCTTCGATCTTTGTCCCATCAATGAAGATCTCTTCGCCGGTGATCTCATCGAGATCTTTCAGAAACTCTGTCATAAGCGTCATGATACGGGTGGCGCAGGCCCCGAAGTGTAGTGTGCGGAATCGCGCGATGGTCGTGTGATCGGGAACAGGTTTGCCCTCCAGAAGATACATGAAATCGATGTTCTTCCGGCAGGCTTTTTCGATGCCTCTTGAGGCGTAGATGCCTTCCTGATAAGCGAGGAGCAATATCTTGAGCATCTGGCGTGGACTTGCCTGATTTTCGCGATGTCGCGAATACGTCAAATACAGATCCGTAAGATCCAGTCCCTCCACAAACTGACTTAGCAGCCGCACGCCGTCGTTATCCGGGATGATGATTCCGAGATCGATCGGAAGTTTCAGTTGATATGCCCCCTCATACAGGTTATACTTTGTCTGTAAGATATTAAGGTTTTGCATATCAATATTTTACCATTGTATTCCACGTCCGTGTGGCGTGGATGCTTTGTTTTTTGAGTATATGCATTTTTCTTAACAACAATGAAAAAGGGGATGTCACACTTTTGTGCAACAGCCCCTTTTATGAAATTACGCGATTGTTTCCACGTTCGTTTAACCGTATTATATCAATCTTCATTCGCTTGTCAATCAGGAACGTGGCATAGGATAGTGTCAAGTTAATGATTTCTTTACCATCTTCCATCGCCTATTTTGATAATCTCAATTCCTTTTTCCTTCGCATATTCTATAGTTTCCTTCGTTCCTCCTGGTGCCCCGGTAAACACACCAACGAGACGTGATGAATGATCTACCATCCATTTATCTCTTACTACGAAAGATGCCTTGCCCGGTTTTACACCTAAAAATCGTACTTCATCGGCGTTTCTAATTATATGTTTATATCTATCACTCCAATCATAATTCCAACGATTCTCCATTCCTTGAAATGCGCTGGCAGCTACTAACTTTACCTTTTCGCCTGCTTTCCGCTTCTTTAGCACTGCCTCTGCTGCTCAGATATCAACTCCTCGTTGCATACCGGAAATGAAAACCTTTATCCATCTTTTATCGCCTGATCAACTTGTTCTTCAATCCAGCTAATCACCATATCCTGCGGAAGGTCCAGTTTTTCTGGCCGATGTCCGGTAAATGAAACTGAGACCCCTACATTTATTCCCTCTCTTATTTCTTCTTTCATAAAACTGATGTCCTTTCTTCGATATAGTTTGTCCCCTCGTGGTTTGACAGACTCCCCTTTTGGGCCATCGTCAATCTATAGTTTTGTATAATCTGGCATTTCTATATCAAGATCTAATTCAACTTCAGAATTATTCTCATTCCATAATACTAGAAGTCCGTCCCAATTTGTTTCAAAATATTTAGATGGAGAATTTAGAAATGCTATTAAATCTTTTTTAATAATTGAATTTAATGTATCTTCTTTCCCTGTGTGTTTAAAATACTCTGCTTTATCTAATCTTACACAACAATGAAATTTTCCCCCTCTTGTTGTATAATCCCAAATATGCATATGAGGAAGAAAACCTCCATCATCTGTGCATATAACCACCTCATATTTTTTATCTTGTAAAAACCCAAGGCGAGCTATTTCAGTTTTACAGACTCCCGCTTTGGGTCCTTCGTCAAACCAATATCTTGTTGAATCTTTATTTTTCAAGTAATTCTCCTATTGTTTTAATCATCTCTGTATAAACAATCTATCAAATAACTCATTAAAGATCTTCTATTTTCCACATAAGAATAGAATGCTTCATTAGAATCAAGTTCAATATTAAATTCAAACCATACTCTTCTGTAATATTCAGGCCCAATATCTTCGCCATACTCTTCGATAAACACAGGATCAATATCT
>CADBOX010000153.1 GCA_902796415.1 uncultured Lachnospiraceae bacterium | reverse complement strand
CTTGTCCTTTCCTACAGAGTGGGAGGAAGAATCTCGCTGGACACCCCTCTTTCGGAGGATGATGAAACAACTATTGGAGACACGATTGCCTCAGAGAATCAGATGTCTGTTGAGGAAGCGGTTTTCAGAAGCATCATGGAGGAAGAAATGGAGGAGTATCTTCATGAGTCCCTTCCGGAAAGAAGTATCCGTATATTGAAGATGAGATATGGTGATGAGAAAATGACCTTTGATGAGATAGGAAAGATTCTTGATATTTCAGCGGCCAGAGTCAGTCAGATTGAAAAGACAACTATGGAAACACTCAGAAGGTCAGGAAAATTCAGGAAGTTCCTGGGATATCTGGCGGCCTGATACGGGTTGCCGAAGTTTTCGTGTTTTCACAGGACTAAAAAAACATGAAAAAACGATGAAAAATGCAATTGACAAGTGCCGGAATCTATGATAGCGTGAGATGCATCAGGAGGACAACACTATGAGCGATAATGTACGGAATATAAATACAGATAATAAAGAAGAAATCAATCTGGATGAGTATGAAGCAGCCTATATGCCGGACACCGGTCATCTGTTAGAGCTGCTGAAGCTCTGCAAGGGCGGCAGACCCTGGAAGGACTTTGCCGAGCTTTGTGGGAAAAGTCCGGCCACCTTTTCCAGACTCAGTAATAAGAAGATAACCAAACAGGTAAGTAAGGATATTCTTCTTGCGGCTTACCAAAATCAGGTGGATCCCGGGAATCCTGAGCTGGATGAACTGATGAAGGCAGGCGGGTGGCGGAAAATCAAAAAGAGAACCCCCAGACCGCCTATGGAAAGATATGAACCGACGGAAGAAGAACGTGCTCAATTTGACAAGATGGAGCGGGATGATGAAAACAGGCGCCGTATGATCAACCTCATTATACGGTCCGAGCTTGATGCCAGAGGGCAGATGAACCTTTTCTATGATAACAGACGCGGCAGGTGGGGAGGACGGAATCCTGCCATGAACGATGAAAAGATCATGAAAAGCAGATTTGGGCTCAGATATGTATTTCCCTCTAGTGGTTTCACGATTCAGATACAGGGTATGGAACCCCGATACTGGTGTTTCTTTCCACTGTATTCGGTGATATCAGGCAGAAAGAGAGATTGGGGAAAATACACGCAGGAGGAAATGGAGCAAAAAAGGAATTATTCCCTGCGTGACGTTATGACGGAGGGTTTTAATGAACTGTTTTTAAAGGATATTTGGGAGCCTGAGACATTGGCAGACATAAAGTCGACGGTCATTTTCCACGACCGGGTGGAGTATGAAATGGTCTGGGAGGTGCTGAAGACCCGGACAGTGAACAACTGGTTTTCCCTTTTGCTGATCGATCTGGACGAGGAAAAGGTTTTAGATGAAAAGATCCTTCCGAGAGCAGATGGAAAGGACAGACAGGAGGAGTCGATCTTTAAACAGGAACCGAATATGAGTACTTATGAGAAATGGGATGATTTCCCGGATGATGAGTTCCGGAAATAGATGAAAAACTCCATTTCACCAACGGATTTTGGTGAGATGGAGTTTTTTTGCAAAACATCTTTCCAATATCGGCAAAATGTCCTATATTGTATTATAAAGCAATACACTGCCCTCGAGGGGGCAGAGTTATGTGACAGGGAGAAGGGAAGAAGATTTGTCCACTCAAAAGGACAAGGAGGAATAAGTATGCGTCAGTTTCAGTTCGGCTATAAAGGGCAGGATACTTTGATACGGGAACTTCGGAAGATCAGTCAGTGGTCCAAGACAAAGATCTATTCACGAATGGTTTTTCAGGTATTTATCGATACGATCGATCGGGAAGCGGTAGAAAAGGTGATGGACACCATCAAGGAAGAGATCCCGGATGCGCTCATTTTCGGTTGTTCGACCAATGGTCATATCATTAATGGGGAATTGTCGGGAAGAACCATCGCCATCACCTGTACGGTATTTGAATATCCCACCAGCAGGGTACAGATCCTGCAGTATGATCTGAATGAAGAGAATGAATCCCGTGTCACCTCGGAACTGCTTCGATTTTTGGACGATAATACATGGGTGACAGCAATAGAACTTCTGGTTACGATCCGCGGCATGTCCATGACCGACTTTTCGGATCGTTTTCGTGCGGCCAG
>CADBOX010000152.1 GCA_902796415.1 uncultured Lachnospiraceae bacterium | reverse complement strand
CCATCCTTCAGAATATCCATACTGTTAAATACATCTACACCGGTATCGCCGTATGCCTGTGCCCATTCCACCCGGTGATCCATGTCGAACTTGACCAGGATTGCATCATTATTGTTGGCGCTGCCACTGTGGGTCCATTCAGGATCTGTGCTGGTAGCCATGGAATAACCCATGGCAACAAAACCGCCATCCCTGGTATATGCCACGTCCAGAAATGAATCTGTCCCGGAACCGCCATAGTTCTTGGCGGATTGAAATCCCGGAGCAGTCGTTTCTTTTGCTATACCGATCGTTCCAGGCATCAGGGTGATAACCATGACTGCTGTCAACAAGCCTTTGGTCAGGCGACCTATCAGTCTCTTTTTCCTACCTTGTTCCATATCGACCTCCTATAAGACTAATTAAAATTAGTTATTCCTAACCATTATAGATTATCATCTGCCAAAGAAAGTTGTCAAGTGGAACTGCCACACCGGTAAAAATCGCGGGAAATTTTTTGTTATAGCATATTGACACGATGTCAGAATACGTGTATAATTAATGTGCTGACACGGTGTCAATATAATTGCTTGCAGTTGCTTGATCCGGCTGTCAGGCGAATGAAGACGGATGACAATAGAATAAAAAGCTTTCCGTCAACGTAGTGGATGAGTCCTGGCTGAAGGATGCAGACCGCATGGGAACCACCAGTGGTAATAAGGTGGATAAGTCAGAAGCTTTTGCGTGGACTATGGGTGAAAACGGTGCCCCGCTAATCGATGAGGCAAAGGTCTCCATTGAGTGTGAAGTGGATGGCAACTATGAACTGGAGCATTTCGATCACTTCATCTGTAAGATTCTTGCAACTTATGCGGACGATACTGTGCTGAACGAGCAAGGCAAGATTGACTATCATGTCTTTAAGCCGGTACTCTTCGAGTTCCCGACTTATGAGTACTTCGTAACCGGAGAGAAGGTCGGCAACTGCGGAAAAATGAATTGATTTATGGAGGGACAGTACTATGTCCAAAGTGAAAAGGAACATTATCATAAAAAGGATCGTGGATGCTGCCATGACCGTCCTTCTTTTCTTCCTCATGGCCTATCAGGTCACGGGAGAAATGGCACATGAATGGATCGGCATAGGCATGACGGCTCTTGTCATTATCCATCAGATTCTGAACCGGAAGTGGTACGGAGTATTGTTTAAGGGAAAATATAATCCGTATCGCAGTGTTACGAGCATCGTGAATATTCTGCTTCTTTTCAGCTTTGCTTTTACCGCCTTTAGCGGTATGTCTATGAGTAGTCATGCTGTCCCGTTTCTTTATGGCATGGCACCGGTCTCTTTTGTACGTAGGATGCATCTATACATGTCACACTGGGCTTTTGTGCTGATGGGGATTCATCTCGGGCTGCATATCCCGGCAATGGCTGGAGGACTGAAGCTGAGAGATAAAACGAAAGCAGTATTCGCCTGTGTTTTTACCTGTATTGGAGGGATCGGTCTGTATCTGTTCCTGCGAAACAGTATACCAAACTATCTGTTCTTCCGTGTTCCGTTCGCCTTCCTGGACTATGAGAAGGCCGGGTGGCTGGTATTCCTTGAAAACCTGTTGATGCTGATTTTCTGGGTCTTTATCGGAAGCCAGATAGCAGGAATAATTCAGGCCACTGCACAGAGAGTGCATACAAGAAAGAATCCACTCATTCCCGTTGTTATCATCATGGTATCAGTGATCATCGGTATCGTGCTGATGCTCTTGCTCCCAACTGCTGAAACACAGAATTCTTCACAAGAAGAGAATCTGGCGCCAGATGCAGTGATGGGTGAAGGATTATGTGAAGATAAAAAAATAATAAGTGGACAAAGAAGTAATCAAATTCCGGTCAGAAAGAGAACTGATTTACAGATTCAACAGGATAAGGGCAATCATAATCAGAAGAAGGCCTGCCTTTGATCGCTTTGTCAGACGTTCATGAAGAACCGCACTGCTGAACACCGCAACAAGCAGGATTGTGCCAATGCTGAAACCAGGATATACCATAACAGCAGGAAGTTTCACCAGTGCGGCCAAAAGAAATATCGAAGAGAAATAATTAGGGATTCCGACAAAGCCTCCAGCCAAAAAATCCCGAAGCAACACTTTTTTTCCTGTTTTCTGATATTCATGGAGGATCAGGATCGCTGTCAGTAAAGCTGCAGTAACAAAAAGAATGAAAAAATATAATGTATCCTGACTCCGGTCTCCGATTCGTTCGAATATTTTCGCCAGAAAATCACCGCCACCATTGCCAAGCATCACCAGAATCAGTAATATAGGGGAAAAGGACCTG
>CADBOX010000151.1 GCA_902796415.1 uncultured Lachnospiraceae bacterium | reverse complement strand
GATAACAGGAAGCGTGGTTGAGAAATCCTTCCGTCCGACAGAGAAGTTCCCACCGGCTCATATTGAAAGAAAGAACTATCAGTATCTTTATAATGACGGGGATCTTTATAACTTCATGGATGAGGAGACTTATGACCAGCTGGCTCTGGCACCGGATGTAATCGGTGACTCCCTCAAGTTTGTTCGTGAGAATGATGTTGTTACCATGATATCCTGGAATGGAAACATCTTTGCAGTGGAACCGCCTATGTTCGTTGAACTGGAAGTTACAGAGTGCGAGCCCGGCGAGAAGGGCAACACAGCCACAGGTGCTACAAAGCCATGTACCGTTGAGACAGGCGCTGTTGTTTACGTACCATTATTCGTGAATCTCGGAGATAAACTGAAGATCGATACCAGAACCGGCGAGTACTTATCCAGAGTGTAATTGCTTTGCAGTGACATCTTAAGACTTGGCAAAAAGGCGGAAATTATTATTGAATTTCCGCCTTTCATATTGGCCTGATTTGTGATACATTATTAAATGTTATCCGTAATTTATTGCATAGAATAGGAGAATACGAATGAAAAAAGGAATTCAATACATCCTGTTACTGGCAGTTATAATCGTTTTGGGCGTGGGAGTTTTCTCCGTGGCAAAGCGACTGGTGGGAACAGGAACCAATAAACAGGAAACCACTTCCAAGGCAAAGAAACAAGAAGCCGGTAAAGCCGGTAAGGATGCTCCGGAGGCTACTACGGAGAAAAAGGTGGACAACAGTGTCCCCATGACAAACCTTAAAGTGACAGCTCCTCAGGGATACCTGCGTGTGGGGAACAGCATGAAGCTGGTGATCGAAACGGAACCTGCGGATGCTACCAATACGGAACTGGAATGGACCTGTTCCAAAAAGGATGCGGTTACCGTGACGGACCAGGGAGAACTCACTCCAAATCCGGGCAGTGAGAAAAATACAGTCACTGTGACAGCCAAGGCTACGGACGGGTCAGACCTGACCCAGTCCTTCGAACTTCGTATCCTGCCGGCCATCGATCCATCCAAACCCATGGTGGCCATCACATTTGATGACGGTCCGAATCCGGACACCACCAATGTCATGTTGGATGCCCTGGAAGAAAACTACGCCCTGGCTACTTTCTTCTGCCTGGGACAAAATGTGGGTTATTATCCGGATGTGGTGAAAAGAGAGCTGGAACTGGGTATGGAAGTGGGAACTCACACTTACTCTCACCAACAGTTGACAGCCCTGAGCGCAGATGCTCTTGACAGCGAGATCAAGAAATCCTTGCAGGCTCACGAGGATGCGGTTGGCGTGAAACCGAAACTTATGCGCCCGCCTTACGGGGCATTTAATAAGAGTGTTCTGCAGGCAGTGGGAAGCTATGGTCTGTGTTGTATGAACTGGTCACTGGATACGGAAGACTGGAAGACCAAGAATGCAGACGCCACTTACAAGATGGTCATGACCGCCACAGACGGGGATGTTATTTTACTTCACGATATCCACGAATACAATGTGGCAGCGGTGCAGCGCTTTGTGCCGGACCTCATGGCAGCCGGCTTCCAGCTGGTAACTGTACCGGAGTTATATGAGAACAGAGGGGAACCTCTGGATCCCGGAACCGTCCATTTCCGCACGGATCCCACCACCGAGTCATCCGGTGAGACCACAGCAGCTTCCTCAGAAGACGGAGCAACGGAAGAAAAAACAACGGAAGAAGGAACAACAAGCAACTGATAAGCCCACCGGAGAGATTCCAGAAGAGAATCTCTCCGTTTTCGTATATTATGACCGGAGAGGAGAAGCCATGGGAGATGAGAAGGATCAAAAGAAGGAAAAAGCCCGTTATCACAATGATTACAGTCCCCGCTACCAGCCTCCCTATGACATCTACGATAAAGCCAGAAACCATATGAAAGGGCTGAAAAAGGGAGAGACAGAGGAGAAGAGAAAGGATAATTCCTCTAAATCAAAGAAAAATTAAGAAAAACAGAGAAAATAAAAGAAAAATAAAGAAAAATAAAAATATATAAGAATATATGGTTTTTTGCCATTTGCATTTACAGTGCAAAAAACATATTATATTTAAAGTAATTAGCACTCGGATTAAATGAGTGCTAACAGACAGAGAAATGTAAGTTCAATCAGGAGGTATATATTATGAGATTAGTTCCATTAGCAGACAGAGTTGTATTAAAACAACTTGAAGCAGAAACCAAAACAGAATCCGGCATCATTCTTACCAGCTCTGCACAGGAGAAACCCCAGGAAGCAGAAGTAGTGGAAGTAGGTCCGGGTACCGATAAAGTGAAGATGGAAGTCAGTGTAGGACAGAAGGTAATCTATTCCAAGTATTCCGGAACCAATGTTAAGATCGGAAACGAAGAGTTCATTATCGTGAAACAGGCAGATATCCTTGCAATCGTTGAATAAAGCTGAATTACAGATCAGATAATATATAGGAGGCAGATAATTATGGCAAAAGAGATTAAATATGGCGTGGAAGCCAGAAAAGCATTGGAATCCGGTGTAAACCAGCTGGCAGATACCGTTCGTGTAACATTAGGACCTAAAGGACGTAACGTAGTACTCTCCAAGAGCTATGGAACTCCCCTCATCACAAATGACGGTGTGACCATCGCAAAAGATATCGAACTGGAAGACGCTTTCGAAAACATGGGAGCACAGATCGTAAAAGAAGTTGCCACCAAGACAAATGACGTGGCAGGTGACGGAACCACCACAGCAACCGTACTGGCACAGGCTATGATCAGTGCAGGTATGAAGAACCTGGCTGCAGGTGCCAACCCTATCATCTTAAGAAAAGGTATGAAGAAAGCTACGGACGTAGCAGTGAAGGCCATCGGTGATATGAGCGAGGCAGTAAGCGGCAGTGAGCAGATCGCTAAAGTAGCAGCAATCTCCGCAGGGGATGAAGAAGTAGGCAAACTGGTTGCAGAAGCCATGGAAAAGGTTTCCAAAGACGGCGTTATCACCATCGAAGAGTCCAAGACCATGCTCACAGAGCTTGACCTGGTGGAAGGTATGCAGTTCGATCGTGGATACATTTCCGCTTATATGGCTACTGATATGGAGAAAATGGTGGCAGAGATCGATAATCCTTATATCCTGATCACAGATAAGAAGATCAGCAATATCCAGGAGATCCTTCCGCTTCTGGAGCAGATTGTTCAGAGCGGTGCAAAATTACTCATCATCGCTGAAGATATCGAGGGTGAAGCTCTCACCACATTGATCGTAAATAAATTAAGAGGAACCTTCTCTGTTGTCGGCGTGAAAGCTCCGGGTTACGGCGACCGCAGAAAAGCTATGTTGGAAGATATCGCCATCCTTACAGGTGGTACTGTGATCTCCGAGGAAGTAGGCATCGACCTTAAGGATGCTACCATGGATATGCTTGGCCGCGCCAAATCCGTTAAAGTAGAGAAAGAGAACACTGTCATCGTGGACGGTGCAGGCGCTAAGGACAGAATCGAGGCAAGACTTGCACAGATCAAAGCGCAGATCGCAGTGACAACCTCTGAGTTTGATAAAGAGAAATTACAGGAAAGATTTGCAAAACTCTCCGGTGGTGTTGCAGTGATCCGTGTCGGTGCAGCAACTGAGACCGAGATGAAAGAAGCGAAACTTCGTCTGGAGGATGCTCTGGCAGCCACAAGAGCAGCTGTAGAAGAAGGCGTTATCGCAGGTGGCGGTTCCGCATATATCCATGCAGCCAAGAAGGTGAAAGAGATGGCAGCCACATTATCCGGCGACGAGAAGACAGGTGCCGAGATCGTACTCAAAGCCCTGGAAGCTCCTTTATTCCACATCGCAGCGAATGCAGGTCTGGAAGGATCTGTTATCATCAATAAAGTGGAAGAGAGTGAAGCAGGCGTTGGATTCGACGTGCTGGAAGAGAAATACTGTGACATGATCCAGGCAGGTATCATCGATCCTACCAAGGTCAGCAGAAGCGCACTGCAGAATGCTACCAGCGTAGCTTCCACACTTCTTACCACAGAGTCCGTTGTGGCAGAGATCAAAGAGGATCTTCCTCCGATGCCCGCAGGCGGCGGAATGGGAATGATGTAAATTCATAGGAAGGATACCTGATTCAGGTATCCTTCTTGTTTTATATTGCCGGTTTTTACTGAATCCGGTAAAGGTCCTGAAACTCCCCTCCGCCCCAAAGGTTGCGTTTGTAAGATAAAATTGATACAATATTATTCAGAATTAAAAAAGGAACGATTTTCACAGATCCATCAGGATGAAAGGAGAGCAGGAGAAGAGATATGATCATTAAACAAGTGACCGTAATCGTTGAGAATAAAGAAGGAAAATTAAAAGAAGTGATGGATATCATCACCAGCCAGGGGATCAATGTACATGCCCTGAGTATGGCGGATACCGTGACCAGACTGATCGTGGATGACCCCGAGGGGGTAAAAGAGATCCTGGAAGATCAGGGCTACGAAGTCCATCTGACGGATGTCATCTCCGTGAAGGTGCCTTCCAGACCCGGTTCTTTGACCGATATGCTTCACAGGCTTACGGTAGCAAAGATTAACCTGGAATACATGTACGCCCATGCGTCCGGTTCCGGAATGATTTTTCTCCCCTCCGATGTGAAGAAAACCGATGAGATTCTGAAAGACTGGGAAGAGTGATTCATGAGAAAAATTAAAACATGTCTGATCCTGTTGATCCTGGTGATAACCTGCACATCCTGTGCTCCCAGGGCATTTTCCGAGAGCTTTGCTTTCTCCAGGGATGATATCCCCATGATCCATAACATGGAAGAACTGAAGGAATACGTAGAAGAACAGCTCCAGTTCGGATCTGTTGAGTTTTCCTTCTCCACCAAAGAGCTGGATATGGATGATATCCAGAACATAAACAGCATGCTCCACGGCTACTACGGAGACGTGACGAAATGTAAATCGGAAGGTACCATCCTGTCCTCCACCGTGAACATGACCTTATACTGTAAACTGTCCGATAATTATTATGTAGAGAGAAATTACTACAAGGGAGAAAAAATTCCCGAGGATAACAAAGAAGCCCGTGAATTGGCTAAGGCATGCAGGAAGATCCTGAAAAAGATGACCAGAGAAGTCGGAAAAGATGCATCCGATTATGAGAAGGAACTGTGGATCCACGATTATATTGTCACACATACCTCCTACGGTTACGAGGAAGGGGAAGATGCCCAGTCAGAAGATAGCGCGGCTCATGAGAGCTATGGTGCACTGGTCAGCCACAGGGCAGTCTGTAACGGCTACTCCTACGCCATGAAACTCCTGTGCAACCTGGCAGGCCTGGACTGCAGGATCATAACCGGCCAGGGAAATGACGAGAACCATGCCTGGAATATGGTGAAGATCGATGATGAATGGTACCATGTGGATGTAACCTGGGATGATCCGTCTCCGGACCAGGAAGGAAGGATCGTCTACACCTATTTTAACATCAATGATGAACGAGCCTCCCTGGGTCATACCTGGAATACCGCCCGATATCCGGAAGCCACCTGTATGGACAATAATTACTACATCAAAAATGACCTCTTCTGTGAAGATTATGATGAATTCAAAGAAAAATGTATCCAGATTCTTCAGGAGAAAGACCGGAATCGGATTCAACTGATGGTGGGAGACTATGACGGCAGTATCTATTCCGAATCGAACATGGAATTCCTCTTCGATTATTCCGATGCCCGTTCCTTTAATTACCAGAGCCTGGGAGAGATCCCCTACATGACCCTGGTGATCAACCTGAATCACTAGCAACCGCTACCTATATATGGAGTTGATTAATTATGACAAAAGAACAATTTTTAACAGAACTGGAAGAATGTCTGGTGGAAGAGATACCTCAGGCAGAACTGGCGGATACTTTAGATTATTACCGGGACTATTTCAGGGAAGAGGAACTCAGCGGTAAAACGGAAGAAGAGATCCTGGCATCCCTTGGAAGTCCCAGATTGATAGCCCACTCCATCCAGGATGCTCATGAGGATGCCGTGACCGGTACCACGGAAGGCTACTATGACGCAGAGGATGAGACCTTCCGAAAGGAAGGAGAGATGACTTCTTCTGATCAGATGAAGGCTCTGGCGGTTAAAGCCAGAACTTTCGCAATCGTGCTGGCTGTCATCGTCGTGTCATTTTTCCTGATCAGAGCCCTGTTTCCGGTTATTCTCATCGGTGTTGTAGCCATGTGGATTTATAACATGTTTCGCAGCTGAGAAGATAACTCTACAAAATGATTGACAAAAGATTTTGTTTATAATATAATGACATTCGTTGAGTGATGTGGGTTCGGCCTGTTATTCACTCATTTTCGGCGGGATAGCTCAGTTGGCTAGAGCATACGGTTCATACCCGTAGTGTCGCTGGTTCGAATCCAGTTCCCGCTATTTACCGATAACCGTAGATTTTAATCTGCGGTTTTTTTACTATCAGCAAAACATAACCAGGAGGACAGATCAGATGAGAATAGGTAACGGTTACGACGTACACCGACTGGTGGAAGACAGAAAGCTGATCCTGGGGGGAGTGGAAATTCCCTATGAGAAGGGACTGCTGGGGCATTCCGATGCGGATGTTCTCCTTCATGCCATCATGGATGCATTATTAGGGGCAGCGGCTCTGGGAGACATCGGCAAGCATTTTCCGGATACGGATCCCGCCTATAAAGGAGCCAACAGCATGGAACTCATGGCTCATGTTAAGAAACTGATCGAGGAGCAATCCTACTTTATCGAGAATATCGATTGTACCATCATCGCCCAGAGACCCAAGCTGGCACCTTATATCGCTGCCATGAAGATCAATATCGCCCGGGTTCTGGGGATACAGCCGGGACAGGTAAATGTTAAGGCGACCACAGAAGAGGGGCTGGGATTCACCGGTCAGGGACTTGGCATCGCCGCCAGCGCAGTCTGTCTCCTGTCCGAGATCCAGAATTACGTAGGAGCTGATGTGATGATGCAGGGTAAAAACTGCGAAGATTGTGAAGGATGCAGCCACTGAGAAGGCGAAACCATACAGGAGGGAAAAGGAAATGCAATTATATAATACCATGACGAACCGCAAAGAAGAGTTTGTACCTGTTCATGAGGGCAAGGTAGGCATGTATGTCTGCGGACCGACCGTCTACAACTATATCCATATCGGAAATGCAAGACCCATGGTGGTATTTGACACGGTTCGCCGTTATTTCGAGTACAAAGGATATGATGTAAATTACGTATCCAACTTCACGGATGTGGACGATAAGATCATCAAGAGAGCCAACGAGGAAGGGGTATCCTCCCAGGAGATCTCCGAACGCTATATCGAGGAATGCAAAAAAGACATGCAGGGATTGAATGTAAAAGAAGCAACTCATCATCCCAAGGCAACAGAAGAGATCGACGGCATGATCAATATGGTGCAGACCCTTATCGATAAAGGCTTCGCCTACGAGAAAGACGGAACCGTATATTTCCGTACCAGACATTTCAAAGATTACGGGCACCTGTCCAATAAGAATCTGGATGACATGCAGGCAGGTATCCGTATCGCTGTCAGCGACGAGAAAGAAGATCCCATGGACTTCGTTCTCTGGAAACCCAAGAAAGAAGGAGAACCTTCCTGGCCATCACCCTGGGGTGACGGACGTCCCGGCTGGCACATCGAGTGTTCCGTCATGTCCAAAAAATACATCGGAAGAACCATCGATATCCATGCAGGCGGAGAAGATCTGGTATTCCCTCATCATGAGAATGAGATCGCCCAGAGCGAAGCAGCCAACGGGGAGAAATTCGCCAATTACTGGATGCATAATGCTTTCTTGAATATTGATAACAAGAAAATGTCCAAATCCGCCGGAAACTTCTTCACTGTCCGTGAAATCAGCGAGAAGTACCCTCTTCAGGTAATCCGTTTCTTCATGCTCAGCGCTCACTACAGAAGCCCGCTGAACTTCAGTGATACTCTGGTGGAGGCTTCCAAGAACGGCCTGGACCGCATCCTTACCTGTGTGGATAATCTGAAGACCCTGGAAGAAACCGCTCCGGATCAGCCTATGACAGAGACAGAGACTGCTAATGCAGAAGAGATCAAGAAACTGGTGGCCAAATACGAGGAAGCCATGGAAGATGATTTCAACACAGCAGACGCCATCTCCGCCATCTTTGAGATGGTAAAACTGGCCAATGTAACGGCAGAAGGTGCCGGAAAAGCATACATTTCCTATGTCAGAGAAACCATCGAGAAACTCTGCGATGTCCTGGGAATCATCACTGAGAAGGAAGAGGAACTCCTGGATTCCGATATCGAAGCCCTGATCGAAGAGCGTCAGCAGGCCAGAAAGGCTAAGAATTTCGCAAGAGCAGACGAAATCAGGAATCAGCTGGCAGAGCAGGGAATCATCCTGGAAGATACGAGAGCAGGCGTAAAATGGAAAAGAGCTTAGAAAGCATTCATGACCATTTTCCTCTGACGGAAGCGGAATTACGCACTTATTCCGCCCTGGCCTTCGCCTATGTGGGAGACTGCGTCTTTGACCTGGTCATCCGCACCATGGTCTTGACCCGGGGAAATAACCGCCCCAACCGCTACCATAAGGAAGTGACCCGCATCGTGAACGCCAAGGCACAGACAGACCTTTTGAACAAGATCAAACCTCATCTCAGCGAAGAAGAGATGACCATCTTCCGAAGAGGACGCAATGCAAAGACCATATCTGCAGCCAAGAATCAGAGCCTGCACGATTACCGGATCGCCACAGGGCTGGAGGCTCTCATAGGCTACCTGTACCTGGCAGGCCGGATGGAGAGAATCATGGAACTGATCCGTCTTGGGCTGGAGGAAATGGAAGAAGAGAAGTAGGAGTAACTATGTCATACGAAGAATTCACTCTGATCGGAAGGAATGCCGTTATCGAGGCATACCGTTCCGGCAAGACCATCGATAAATTATTTATCCAGGACGGAAGTCAGGACGGTCCCATCAAAACCATCCTGCGGGAGGCAAAAAAGCAGAACACCATCGTGAAATTTGTCTCCAGGGAAAGACTGGATACCATGTCCGATCATGGAAAACACCAGGGCGTGGTAGCTTTCGCTGCCGCTATGGAATATGCCCAGATTGATGACCTCTTTGCCAAGGCAGAGGAGAAGGGGGAAGATCCCTTCTTCATCCTGTGCGATGAGATCGAAGATCCCCATAATCTGGGAGCCATCATCCGTACTGCCAACCTGGCAGGTGCCCACGGCGTGATCATCCCCAAAAGGAGGGCGGCAGGACTCACAGGAACGGTGGCTAAAGTAAGTGCCGGAGCCCTGCATTATACCCCTGTCGCCAGGGTGACCAACCTGGGTAAAACCATCGATGAACTGAAAAAAAGAGGGATGTGGTTCGCCTGCGCCGATATGGACGGTGATGTCATGTATCGCCAGAACCTCACCGGCCCCATTGGACTTGTCATCGGTAATGAAGGCAGCGGAGTCAGCCGTCTGGTTCGGGAAAAGTGTGATTACGTCGTCTCCATCCCTATGAAAGGGGATATCGACTCCCTGAATGCCTCGGTCGCCGCCGGCGTCCTGGCCTTCGAGATCGTAAGACAGAGAATGCTTCAAAAATAGAAATTAAACCAAAAAATAACGATAGCCATGCTCCAAACAGTATTCACTGATTGATAGCATGGCTATCGTCAATTAGAAAATAAAAATCTTACCTGAAGTCCATCTTCTTGTAATCATTTACATCACGTTTCTCCCTGAAATCCTTCAGATTCACCAGTTCTTTGATGCGTGGCTCACGCTTCTCCACATAATTTAGAACCTTATACCGCTTCAGTACATGCTTGCGGTAGACTCTCATAACATGAGGGTAACTTTCGAACTTGGAGGCCATAGACTTGGTCACCTTGTGGTTCTCCTCGAAGCAGGCCGCTGCTTCATGGTCAAACAGCTTATAGTAAGCCCTGATCTCATCATCCGGCAATGCATCATAGATCATCTCATTCTTCATGACAGCTGCAAATGCCTGGAGCTTCTTAAGAGATACTCTGTGCCTCTTCATGGTCAGAGACAGGTACTTGTACCAGGTATTCCGGAACTTGATATAATACTCACTCACTCCGCCGTCATACACATCGAGCCCCTTACAGAAATTAAAATTACGTCTCATATAAGTATAATCAAACAGAATATTCTGAATGAGATAACTGATAAAGTATCCGATGCGGTACAGGATAGAAGTATATTTATGATAATACAGATAATCTTCCAGATTCACATTCAACCGGCGTATCCTGTTGTTCCTGATCTTACGATAACTCACGGAGATGAGAACTATAACAAGAATAAAAATCAACGCACCTGCACGATAATAATTCCGGTAAGGACCATTCATGAATACCGATCTGGACAGACCGTATGCACTCGCGATGATCGCAGCGAGTATGGTTATGAACATCTCAAACATAGGCGACATCCTTCCATTTTTTCTTAAGTTATATCATACCGTATTCTCCTGTCAAAAACAATCTTTTTTCAAGGAATCTGTGTGGAAATAATTTTGTATCAGTTCGTCAAAAAATGACAAGGAAAGTACATTATGTGGCAAAAAAAGCGATGAAAAAAGTGGATAACCAGGTGGTGTTGAATCAATTGTATCAATAGTTCGAACATTTTATAAAATAATAAATTTTAGAGTTGACAATTACCCTGCACCGTGATATCATCTCGTTGTTGAGGATTTTTCCTTGATGCTGCTGTAGCTCAGTCGGTAGAGCGTCGCCTTGGTAAGGCGGAGGTCTCGAGTTCAAGTCTCGTCAGCAGCTTAAGTCGGAATATGGCTTAAACAAGCCGTATTTCGGCTTTTTCTTTTTACAAAAAATTAGTTAGAAGTCACTGCTTTTTCATATTTTGGCTGAATTTTGGCTGACAACATAATTATCCCCCTATTTTGACTGCCTTATATGTCAGCTTTCCACACATCTAGTCCCCTCTTGTGATGGGTAAGAGGATCATAGGACAGAATATATGTCTGGATATGAAAAGGCCCCCAGAACGTAAACAGGACGGTCTGAGGGTCTTAAAATATATATCAGTATGCTTTTAATGAGTGCTTACTTGCGATTGTCCTTCTTAGCATTCTGGTATCCTACGGCCAGGCCCATGTAAAAGGCATCGATGGCCAGATCAAGGATGGCTTCTGACATTCCATGCTTTTCTTCGTTCTGCATAAAGGATTCTTTTAATGCCATTAACTCGCCAGCGGTCAGGTCAATGCCTGGATGATTCTTGATAATCTTTGTTGCCTGTTCCTTCTGTTTCTTAATGCTTCTCATGATTGTTCTCCTTTCTTTTTCCCAGGAGCCAATGTATAATAGATATGGCTCCCCGTTGAGCTGGCCCATTCTGGTGTGATTTGGTAGTCTGTTAGAACGGGTCTATTTTTGTCTTTCCTTTTTTCTGGATTTATTGGAAATATCCGTTGTCTGCATAATACTGATTCCCCCTTTCTTGTGCATTTTGTATATCATAGAGGTCTACGACCGTGCGGATCAGGCCAGGGCAGGACCGCAGATCCTATAATGCTTTGTTAATTATGCTGAAACAAGCAATATATCTCATGATATCCGCTGCCTTTCCCTTATGTTGTATAGATCAGATTCCTATTGATCTCAGGACTTCCTGGGTAATATGGTGACACTCTGTCTCAATTTTCTGTACGGATTCCCCTTGCTTCTCAAGATCTCCTCGGTATAAGTGGATCATCTCATGAATAAAGGTTTCCAGTTTTTCCTGATCTGGAAGAGCGCTATCAATAAAGATCCGGTATTCTCCGGAATCCTTTCCCCATTTACAACACATGCCCTTTACCGGCATATCCATCTCTATAACCTTTAGATTCTTCCATTCATGAGTGGTATCAAGATCAACCATTGTTCCATCTTTAAAAGTAACTGTTTTTTTCATTTTGTCCTCTCTTTCCAGGCCATGGCCTTTTTATGATTAGTCATTATTTTGCTGAAGTGAACAGCCTCCCCATAGTGTCAGAAGCTTTCTGATCTGTCTCTTCCATCCAATGACCATATACATCCATTGTCACAGATGCTTTACTGTGTCCCAGTCTGTGAGCAATCGTCTCGATGTCTTCCTTCTCTGAGATTAGGAGAGTAGCAGAAGTATGTCGGAGATCGTGCAGCCGAATCATGGGAAGCTTATCTTTCTCATTGATACAGGTACTATTATACTTCTCAATCACTTTTTTTAATTTATGATATGGTGTATCTAGATTCATCATAAGACCATTGTCTAGTTGGATGAATACATGATTCTTATCAAAGTCCTTCCCTCTGTATCCTTCCCATTTTGTCCCCAGGATGAACGATAGTTCTTTTTCCTGAAGTTTCCACTCCCGGAGAAGGGCAAAACACTGATCAGGCATCTATATGGTCCGATTGGATGCTTTTGTTTTTGTCTCCTTGATGATCTGACCGCCTTTAGTTTTGGCAGCAGATTTAGTGATGGAGATTGTCTTCTCTTTAAAGTCGATATCATTCCAGGTCAGGGCAATCAGTTCCCCTCTTCGGAAACCTCCAATGATAGCCAGATTGAAGTATACTTGATATTGGAAGGGGTATTGATGATTGGTGGTATAGCCACTCACGGAATAATCTGTTCCGTTGCTATTCAGTTTTCTATCATGGCCTTTAATATCGATTGTATACTCTTCTGACAGGGCCTTGAGAAAAGTCTTTGCCTGATCCAATGTAAAGTAATGCAAATCTTCTTTTTCTTTCCGGAGTGTGGTGTCTGGTTTAGGAAGCTTCACCCTGTCAGAAATATTTTCGCTAATAATATCTGTTCTGAAAGCATACCTGAAAACCGAATTAATAGCGGTGTGAATTCTCCTGATCGTGGCTGGGGCTCTGCCTTCTTGCTTCAGCTTTTTATATATATTTTCAAGGTGGACCACTTTGATCTTGCTTATCTTCATGTTTCCAATGTCTGGGATAGCATGATTGTTAATAATGGACTTATATCCTTCAAATACATTCTTGGTTAATGCTTCTGCTTCCGGAGACTCTTCCCATAATTTGAATACATCCGAGAAAGTCAGTTTCTCCCCGGAGAGATATTTTCCTTCCTTTACCCTCTTTTCGAATTCATCTGCAAACTGTCTGACCTCTTTTTCAATCTTCTTAGGTGCTGTTGAAGTGGGAACAAAGGTACAGTCCTCAAATATCCTTTTCCCTGTCGAATCTCTGCCTACATACACAGTGATCCGGTATCTTCCGTTTCGTTCTCTAATCTGTGCCATGAGCTGTCTCCTCCTTCATGTATTTGTATATGTCTCTCTTTATTTCAGATAATTCGTCATATATGTTTCTTATCTGAGTCTCTTCCAATAACTCAGGTAAATTGTAATGAAAAAAACTGCCACTATGACGAATCGAAAGCAGAGTGTCAGGGCACTCACTCTCTTCAATAGTCATTTCCTTTTTGTGAGCCTTATTATTATCATCCTGATAGTTTATGTATATTGGCCCATATTTATCGGAGACTAAGTATGTGTGAATCAGGTCAATGATATTAGGATAATAGGGTTTATTTTTAAGAGTATCAATTTTTCTGCCATCGCCCTGCTTCCGTTGTTTATAACAGCTAGCCAAAAGCAAATCCAGGCAGCTTATCAGGCCAATCGGGACATATTGGAAATTATTAAGAATCTCACGGCGTTTCTGTAAATGCTCTTCAATTGCCTGGTCATGTTGCTCTTTTATTCCATCGTCAAGACGTTGGGGAGTATTCATGTGCCATTTTTGTAGCAGGTTATTTCTTCGGTGGTAATCGATTATCAGCTGGACACTCTTTTCAGACAATCCGGTGATTTTACATATATCTGTAGCGGCCCTTGATGGAGTGTCTGTATATCCGAACAGATAGTCCGAATCACATCCGAAAACTCTACAGTATCTATCAATCCATAGTTTGCCATATTGATGGTATCAGTTTTCATGTTAAAGGAGGAACAGAACCATGAGCAATAAACCAAATGAGGAAGTTATCATCCAGAATGTAGCGGGATTCATCTCAAAAACGACTTCCAATATCTCTTTTAAG